>JANQOL010000181.1 GCA_028289675.1 Pirellulaceae bacterium | reverse complement strand
CGGCGACGGCGGCGGAGATCACGCTCGTAGTGCGGCCGCTTTTCTCACTGGTGCGCACCCCAAGAAAACCGATGGCGCTGACATTCACAACGGGATCTCTGTGGATCAGGTGATCGCTCGGCAAGTCGGTAACGATACGCGTTTTGCGTCGCTGGAGTTGGGACTGGAAGGCAGCTCGCAATCCGGCAGCTGCGACACCGGTTATAGCTGCGCCTATTCGTCGAACTTGGCTTGGCGAAACGCGACGAGTCCGCTGGCCAAGGAGATGGATCCGTCCGCTGTTTTCGATCGACTGTTTAGTTCAGGCGATGCTAGCGCGGATCGCCGGACCAGTAGCCTCCGCAAGAACCGTCGCAAGAGCGTATTGGACTTTGCACTGGCCGATGCTAAAGCTCTGCACGCCAAGTTGGGCAACGCCGATCGACGCAAGCTCGATGAATACATGTACGCCGTCCGTGACGTTGAGAAGCGGTTGGTGATGTCGGAAAAATTGCAAGTCGGCGAGGATGGCATTCCCAGCTATCCTCGACCGGCAGGAGTGCCGCGCGAACTGGACGAACATTGCAAACTGATGTTGGACATGTTGGCGCTGGCCTTGCAGACCGATAGCACTCGCGTGGCTTCGTTTATGTTTGCCAACGAGGGAAGCAACCGCTCGCATCCGGAAATAGGCGCCCCGGAAAGCCATCACGAGCTATCTCATCATGGCAAGAGTGCCGACAAACAGGCGAAGATTGCCAAGATCAATTTCTACTATGTTCAAAAGCTGGCTTACTTCCTGGACGCTTTGGATAGCATCGATGAGGGCGATGGCACACTCCTGGACAATAGCCTGATCTTGTATGGCAGCGGTATCAGCGACGGGGATCGGCATAACCATGATGAACTGCCTCTGTTGTTGGCGGGACGCGGGGGCGGGCAAGTTCAAACCGGACGTCATATCGAATACCGTCGCCAGACTCCCCTGTGCAATCTCTACCTCTGGATGATGAAAAAATTCGGAGTCGCCGCCGATAGTTTTGGCGATTCCAGTGGCTTAATCTCCAACCTTGGCTAGCCGTGATGTGGTCCCGGCTTTGATTCTGTTTAGCAGTCAGTCGCAGGCGACCAGGTTCCCGTCTAAGGGAATGTTTCAACCTCCAGCAATCTTGGGACGCATCTGATGGCACTGGTGTTGGCGATATCTGGCGATTGCCAGGACGGTGGGCACGCGGCACGATTTCGCTGGCTTGCGTGGTTCCTGGCGGCGAGTTGTTTGTTGGGTTCGAGCTCAAGAAACCTCCCTGCCCAATCCGTAGATTCGCTGACTTGGGACGACTTGAGGCAAAAGACGCCGTGGGTTTTTCTAGGCGACTCCAATACGTTCTCAGGTGGATATGTGGCCGTCTTGGATGCTTGGCTTTCAGAAGCCAACGCGGCGTCCAGCGTCGAATTGGCAGGGCGCCCGAAGCTGTTGAATTTGGGTATGTCCAGCGAGACCGCATCGGGGTTGTCGGAGGTGGATCACCCGTTTCAGCGTCCTTGTGTGCATCAGCGTCTAACCAAGGTGTTGCGGATGACACGTCCTGGCGTTGTCTTCGTGTGCTATGGAATGAACGATGGCATTTACCAGCCATTCAGCGAAGCGACGTTTGGATCCTACCAACAAGGCATCCGAAAACTAGCCGCTGAGGTGCGAGCTAGTGGAGCGCGGTTGGTTATCTTGACGCCTCCGATTTTTGAAGCCGAAGTCGTGCGCCAACTGGGTAAGTTGGGACCTGCGAAAACCGGTCGCTACGCCTATTTTGCACCAGCGGAAGAGTATGACGAAGTTTTGAGTCGTCAAGCGCAGTGGTGTTTGCAAACGGACTTGGGCGCAGACGCCGTCATTGATATTCGTCGCACGTTGCTAGATGAGAAACAGCGTCGCCTGCGATCGGACCCCGAGTTTAGTTACTCGAAAGATGGGATCCATTTTGGAGCATCAGCTCACCGAGCCATCGCTCGACAGATTCTTCTGCGGTTAGGAGCTCCAGCTCCGCTGCTGGACGCTGAACCACGATCTGCGGCCATCGAAAGGGCCACAGACAACATGCGGGTTTTGCGTGACGCTTACCTGTCAGCAACAGGTAAGAATCGTCCGAAACTGGCGGCAGGTTGGCCGGTGTGGTACGCCGAGGCCCTGGTGGCCAGAGCTAATCAGGCGCTGACACACGAGGAAAGACACGAGGTCTCGAATGAATGATTCACGCCGGCAGCCAGCGCGGGAGCCGTTGTCCGCGAGCGAGCAGGAAGAGCATTGGCATCTCTCCCAGATCCGACAGCGGCCCAGCCGGCTGAGCGCCAAGCCAATCGGCAGCGTCGTACGGCGATTGATGGCACAGTCAGGATACGGGCAGACACAAGTCAGTCAGCAACTGGCTGAGCTGTGGCAATCCGCGGCCGGAGACGCACTGGCCGGATTGACGCGGCCAGGCAAGTTGTCACGTGGTGTGCTGCTCGTTTTAGTTTCCGACAGCGCGACCTTGCAGGAACTGACGTTTCAGAAACGAAAGATTTTGTCCAAGCTGCAGCAAGCTGCGCCCCAGTTCAACATTCGCGACTTGAAACCGCGAGTGGAACGAATCGACTAGACCGTGGTCACAGCTAACGATCGGGTGTCGAAATCATTGTTTGGTTGCCAGCTGGGATGTTCCATTAACCGCAGTGCGATAGCATGCGGTTGCCGCAAAGTGTGAAGGGAACCGCACGCTATCGCGTTTCAACGCATTCCTGGGCTGAGTTGTGACCAAGCGCCAACGCTTAGTTAACTCTGGATTGGGCCGCAGTGCGTCTGGCGATGCCCGGCTACTTCACCCCTGCTTTGGCCAACAGCGTATTGAGCGCCAAGGTGTAGCGATCAAATTCTTTCCAGTACTTCTGCTTGGCTTCCGCGGTAGAGAATAGCAGGTAGGTACCGCTAACTTGCTCATGCAAGCCGTGTTGAATCGAACCTTCGACCAACTTGCCTTCCTCCAGGAAGATCAATGGATCAAAACCGGAAAGCACGGGGCTGCAAGAATCGGGAGTCTGCAGAAACTCTTGCACTGCCGTTTGGCTGCTCATCCAGTAAGTCTTGCCACGGTGCTTGACCGCAAACTCGGCTTTCCCAGTAATCCACTTACCACCCGTCTTCAGTGCGACGGGGCAATAGCCTTCCAGGGCGGGCTGACAATCGTCTGCGCAATCGGCGGTCGGTGCGGCGCCGCTCATTCGAGGTTCGAAAGTGGTCTGTTCTTCTGCGGGTGCCACAGCAGGTGAGGTGGCGTCGTCGGACGTGGTTGCCTTGAAATACGGGTTGCCCACCAGTTGTGCTTGCACGCGACCGTCGGAGCTAACAGGGGCCGAAGCCAGAGTGGTTCGTGCACCGGGCTGTGACAGCGTCGGCATGTTGCTCATGCCGCTCGGGTTGCCGATCCTTCCGGCATTCGGTGAAGCGGGCGCTTGATTTCTGGCTGCAACGTGTTGTTGTGGTAATCCACCTGGGGTGGACGTATTCAGTTGTGGAGAAGTCGGAACCGCTACATGCTGTTGTTCGCCGGCTACCGGTCGGTTGGTGGTCGCCGGTTGCTGGCTGGCTTGCAGCGGGCCGCGCGAAGCGTCGGGCAAAGCACCCAGTGGTGATTGATGCTGCGGCAAGCTCGTGTCACGAGTTTGATAGGCGGCTTGCGGTGCGCTGTTGATTTGCGGTCCACTGGTAATCTGCGGTCCACCGGTAATTTGCTGTGCACCGGCGGTTTGATTGCCGGTTGCTGGAGCCGATGACGGTCCGGCGGCAGGCGTGGACCAATTCACTAGTGAGGCCGAAGTTGGGGCTTCGGAAGCGGGCCGCGGCATTCCGCCCTGTACGGACGATTGCATACCGGGGGCCGTCATGCCCTGTGTTGCAGGGCCTGGTGTGGTCATTCCCTGCGTTGCCGCATAAGTGTTGGGAGCTACCGCCTGTGGTTGGCTATTGCCAAGTGCGGCGGCCGGTTGTTGGGCGGCCAGCATCACATTGCGGTCGCGATTCATGATGGCCACGTTCTGCAAGGTGCTCAGGTAGCTGGTTAGATCTTGGGGGCACACGCCCTGGTACAAGGTCTTCCCGTCTGGGCTTACAAACACGTCGGTGGGCCAACTGTGAACCTGATATTCGGCCGCCGATTGCCGATTTTGGCTGGCGTTGACTTTGACGCAGATAAAGTACTTGTTCAGGGTCTCGATGAGTTCCGGCCGCGAGTAGACCCGGGTTTCCAGAGTCTTGCACGGCAAGCAGTTGTCACCGTAGAAGTGAATCAGCAGCGGGACGTTGAACTGGGCGGCGGCCTTGCGGGCCGTGGGAATGTCTGGAGCCCATCGGATTTCGTCCGCAGCCAAGGCGGTTCCGCAGGCCAAAGCCAGTGCCAACCAGAGAGCAAATCCGAAGCGGCTCATCGCGAATCGTTCCTTCGATAACCTATGAACTAGACGTAGACGGAATCTTGGATCGGCTGTGTAAACTTTACGTCTTGAGACGGTTAGTTCAGATTTGCGGAAAAAATCGGTTTTCGTTGCTATCAAACAGGGTTTGGCTTGACATCGCCGATCAGAGAGATAATATTCCATGACGACTCGTATAGGATTCTTCGGCGGAAGGGTCGTTCGCCTCTGAAAGGCCGCCCAACCAAATTGCCCGGACTCATACCGGAATGATTGGTTCAGAGTGCACTCAGTCGTTTCCTTCACCAGAGTGACTGAGAGCTTGCTTGCTCCGCGGCAAAGCATATTGGCTTTGCGTGATTGAAGAATCCTGCCAACACTCTCGAGTTACTGGCATCAACCGTTGCGACAGATCGCAGGGACCACGTCGGGAGTAATCTGCGCTTCGTGCAGCTTGCTTTGCCACCGGATGCTCGCGAATTTCTTGGATGAAATCGCTGCCTTAAATACATTCGTCACCAAACCATTGATAGTTTCTTTCATGGAGCAAATGCACCTGAGGAGAGGGTGCACTTAGGCCATCATCGCGCGGATTTCCTGATCGCCGATGGCTGCAAATTTGTTCATCTTCCTGGCCTGTCGCCGGCAACCGCTTGATCGCCATCGTGCGATTGGAGCTCACTCGTGGCGACCCATCTTATGCTGGATCTACTGCATGCCAAAGAAAAAGCGATATCGACCACGTCCTAACGGTGGTTCTTCCGGTGGAGGTTATCCCTCTTCCAATTCGCAAGGAAACGGTGGCTCTCGAGGCGGTCGTCGTAATTCACGCCGCCGACGCAATTCTGGGCCATCCAACAATGAGCCCTTTCCAGAGCCGCAAGTCGACGAGAACGGTGAAATACCACTGCTGGAATTCACCGGGATTCTCGAGATGCATCCCAACGGCTACGGCTTCCTCAGGAGTTCGGATAGCAACTATTCACGGGAGCGATCCGATCCATTTGTGCCCGGCACGATGATCGAGAAATTTGGCTTGCGGCAAGGCGTCTGTATCAAGGCGATGATGCAGCAAGCACGCCGGCAGCAAGGGCCGCGAGTGCGTGAGATTTTGGACGTCGACGGGATCACGCCCGACGAATACTGCAACGTCAAGAATTTTGATGATGACAAGTCGCTCACGCCAATCAATCCAGAGCAATGGCTCAATTTGGAGACCGGTAGTCAGCCTTTGACAAATCGCGTGATTGACTTGCTGGCTCCGCTGGGCAAGGGACAGCGCTCGCTGATCGTCGCTCCGCCTCGTAGCGGTAAGACCATCATGCTGCAGCACATTAGCCGAGGTATTGCCGAAAATCATCCTGACGTGCACCTGCTGGTGTTGCTCATCGACGAGCGTCCTGAAGAGGTCACGGACATGCGGCGCAATGTCGTTAATGGCGAAGTCATCGCCAGTAGTCTGGACATGGACGTTGATAGCCATGTGCGGTTGAGCCAACTGGTCATCGATCGCTGCAAGCGATTGGCCGAAATGGGCAAAGACGTGTTCTTGCTGATGGACTCCATCACGCGTTTGGCACGTGCGTTCAATAAATGGGTCGGCAACAACGGTCCCACTATGTCCGGTGGTGTGAACATCAAAGCCATGGACATTCCCAAAAAGTTGTTTGCCACCGCCCGCGCTTTTGCCGAAGGTGGGTCGCTGACGATTGTGGGTACCGCGCTGGTCGATACCGGGAGCCGCATGGACGACTTGATTTTTCAAGAGTTCAAAGGCACCGGTAACATGGAACTGGTGCTCGACCGACGCTTGGCGGATCGGCGAGTGTGGCCAGCGATCGACATTACCCAATCGGGGACCCGTCGCGAGGAGCTGCTGCACGACGACGAAACTCTGAATGCGGTCACCATGCTGCGGCGAACCTTGAATACCATGCATCCGGTCGAAGCGATGGAGCAGTTGACGAAGCAGCTGACCCGATTCCCTTCCAATCAAGAATTCATCCGATTGATTGCCGCGGCCAAGGTACTGGACTGAACACGGTTGGGAAGCAACGACTTGTTCGGAGTACCAAGCGCGACGTCTGATGCCCAGTCGAGTTGCCAGCTATGCCAGCAAAGTCGACAACCGCTTAGCCAGGCGGACATGCGACTCTCGTTCAGGATGACAACAGCCACGCACCGATGACCCTTTCAACCGGGCAAGCGGATAGTTTGGCACCTGCAGATTGCTCTCCCTCAACCCTCCGGCGGACCGAACGCGCTTCGATCAACTTAAGCTTGTAAGGTTGCTTTCGCCCAATCGTCACAGCTTTGCCTATCGTTACAGATAGAAATGGTCGATGCAATTGATGAGGCTATCTAAGGTGACACACGTGGACGCCGCCCGTGGCAATAGATAGCTTTAGGCGCTGAGGCGCGGCCTGGCCCGACATCGAGTTATTCCGGCAGATAGCAATAGCATGACAGACGGTTTCTACTCAAAGAAATCAGCCTTGGGTGTGCCCAACGCCTTGGTGCTATTGATGCTGATCTTTTTCTTCGTCCCCTTCGCCGGACGCGGGGCGCGGATGGCGCTCCAGAAGACCGAGAACAACGTCAAGGACTGGTTGCCATCGGACTTTCGCGAGACCGAAGAACTGGCATGGTTCGCCAAGCGTTTTGTCAGCGAGCAATTCATTGTGGCCACCTGGGATGGGTGCCGCCAGGACGATCAACGTCTGCGAATGTTCGTCAGCAAGCTGCGCAGCGAACAGGCGCCAGGCCCCGATGACGACGCGACCAGCGACTACTTCCGCGCGAAGAGGTTGGGAGCCGAGTACGCGCTGTTCCTGGGACAGGATGATTATTTCAACTGGGGCGGCAAGAACGAAAAGTGGCTCGTTGATGAGAACGGAAAGTCCTACTATGTGACTCCTGGTGGGCGGCTATATCGCTGGGAAGGGAATCCCAACATCGTTAGTGGTGCCTGGCGATTGCTCACTCGGGCCACGGGTAGCTTCCACCTGGAAGGTCAGTTCGTGGCCGCCTTTGGCGATCCCGGAACCGATGGGGCGCCGAACCCCTTCTGGTCCGATCCGCGGCTGCTGACCGCACCTCTGTTCAAAACCGTCGAGACGGGGCCCGATCTGGTCGAGCAACTGGCTGGCGAAGGCGGTGCGTTGGCGACGGCCACTGAACCCAAAGCCGGTCAGCGAGATGCTATTGCGCGATTGACGGGCACCATGTTCGGGCCTCCAGTTCCCAGTGATTTCCAGTGGACGAGTAAGTCGCTGGACGAGTTGCTGACCGATGAAAAGCTCGCTCAGTTGCCCGAGGGCTGGGAGTCGATTTGGGATTTGGTGGTTCAACGCGAAGTTGACGAACGGTACGGAGGTGACCTGGCGGCCTTTCGCTCGGCCGATCCGGTTGATCAGGCCCGCGTGTGGTATGACTTCTTCGACGCCGTCGCCGTGGATGAGCCGCAACGTCAGACCTGCGCAGTGCTCACGTTGACCGAGCCCGCCCGGCGCAATTTGGCTCGTGTGATTGGCCGCGGCATGCTGGGCCAGGCACCTGGACGTCTGTTTGAAATCGGTGAGGAATGCGGTGTGGCAGCGCCGCCCAAGCCTTCGACGGCACCACCCCCCTTTTCTTGGATGGCTGCCAAGGCGCCTCAGCCCAATCCGGTGATCCGCATCGGTGGGCCACCTGTCGACAACGTGGCCATTGACGAAGAGGGCACGATCACACTTGTGCGTTTGATCGGCTATTCGTTGGCCCTGGGCCTGGGATTGTCGTTGCTGCTGTTGCGTTCGCCGCGCCTGATGATGATGGTTTTCTTTGTTGGCGGCGTCAGCGCCATGGCCAGCCTCAGCATGGTTTGGTGGTGCAATGCTTCGGTGGACGCCATCTTGCTGACCATGCCTTCGCTGGTCTACGTGTTAGGGATGGCCGGCGCCATTCACATCGTCAACTACTACCGAGACGCGACGTTGGAGAAGGGACAGGCCGGGGCCGCGGAGCGAGCCATTGCTCATGCGGTGATGCCCTGCTCCTTGGCCGCCGTGACCACCGCTATTGGTTTGTTGTCACTCTGCTCCAGCAACATCCTGCCGATCCGCAAGTTCGGAATTTTTTCCGCGATGGGCGTGATGGCCACGCTCGTGCTGTTGTACTTGTATCTGCCTAGCGCACTGACCATTTTCCCGCCTCGAGAAAAGGCGATACGTGAGGCCGGTCAAAAAGCCGCCCAGGGCATCCTAAGGTTTTGGGAAGCCATCGGCGCCTTCATCTTGCGCCGCCATTGGTGGGTCAACGCGGTTTGCATTGCCATGTTCGTCGGCTTGGGCCTGGGCTTGTTCAAGATCCAGACCAGCGTGCAACTGCTCAAACTGTTTGATTCCCAATCGCAAATCATCAAAGACTACGCTTGGCTGGAGGAGAATTTCGGTCGCCTCGTCCCAATGGAACTGGTTGTTCGATTCCCCCAGACGCTACAGCGTCCGCCAGAAGCGTCGGACGATGCGTCTGCTGAGGAACTGAAGAACTCGCGTATGCAGCTCAGTCTGCTAGAGCGGGCGGAAGCCGTCTCGCGCGTCCAGGACGTACTGCAAGAACAGTTCGGTTACGCGGGACGCAATGTAGTTGGCCGCGGAATGTCGGCCGTGACTCTGCTGCGCGATATGCCGGAACCTTGGCCTGGATTCAACGCTCCGCGAAGCGCCTATAACCGAAAGCTGCAAAAGGGGCTGCCCGAGTTGCTGGCGACCGATTATCTGGCGATTGAAGATGATAAGGCCGCGCTTGGGTCTGAACTGTGGCGCATCAGTTTGCGGCTGGGCGCGTTGAACAACGTGGACTACGGCCAGTTTGTGCATGAATTGCGTGTGGCCGTCGAACCCGTCGTCGCGGCCTACCGCTGCCGGCAACAAGTTATTCAGAAGATCCTGAGCCAGCACGATGCATTCGACGACCGCTTTCATGGTTCAGTACTGGTGTTGGGACAGGGCAAGCCCAACAAACAACCTGATGCTGCTACAGCTAACGAGTCGGTGGCTCAGCAGACCGATGGTGGCGGGGCGGACCAGCAGCACCGCCTGAATGGCTCCAAGATCTTTGCGGAAACCCTGTCGCATTGCTTTGTCAACGAGACCATTAGCCAGCCTTACTGGCACGATCCCGAACAGCTGCCATTGAGCGAACCGATCAATTATGACCGTTGGCTGACGATCTTGCGTGACAAGGCACAGTGCGTAGTGATCTTGCGCGATCATCCCGACTACGATCTGGACTTCATTGTTCAGCAAAATCCCAATGTCATCGATGCACGGCAGATGTTCGCTCAGTTCCAAGAGAACGCCATTCCGAATCTTGCGGCCGAGCATAAACCGGTGGCGCTCAGTACCTATCCCGGAGAAATGGATGTGGTCTACACCGGCGTAGTACCGGTGGTCTACAAAGCGCAGCGTACGCTGCTGACTAGCTTGATTGAAAGTGTGGCCTGGGCCTTTGTGTTAATCGCGGTCGTCATGACGTGTTTGTTGTCGCCAGCTCGGTCGGTACTGTCCGCGTTTCGGCCCGGAAATTTGGCGCAAGCCATCGGATCTAGCGCGATTTCCATGATTCCGAACGTTTTTCCCGTTGTCATCATCTTTGGCATCATGGGGCACCGTGGCACGTTGGTGGATATCGGTTCGATGATGACGGCCAGCGTGGCCATGGGTGTGGCCGTCGACGACACGATTCACTTTTTGACCTGGTTCCGTGACGGACTTCGAAGGGGATTGGATCGTCGTGACGCCATTTTCGTGGCCTACAAGCATGTAGCCCCGGCGATGACGCAAACGACATTGATTGGCGGATTGGGACTGAGCGTGTTTGCGCTCAGTACATTCACTCCGACGCAGCGATTTGGCAAGTTGATGCTGGCCTTGTTGGCGGCAGCCCTGGTGGGAGATTTGATTTTCTTGCCCGCCTTGTTGGCCAGTCCCTTGGGACGAATTTTCTCGGTGCGCGGAAAACGGCGGAATGCTGATGACACCGGTGGTGAATCGTCCGAGCGGGACTCGGAGCAGCTGCGGGGCGCGAATAGCGGTGACGAGTCCACAAGTGAAGCTGACGAGGAAGACGAGTACCGTTTGGCTGAAGCGGATCCTCCCGCGGCGCAAGTACGGCCACCGCAAATGTTACGGCGCGACCGAGCTCACGTGAGACGCCGGACGTAGAGCGTCGTGCTCTAAGGTTGCTCCTGCGCGCTGTAGATCTTGGCTGCTCGTCAGTTATTGAGCAGATCTTGCAACGCTTCGACCAGCGATGTCGCGTCTTCTCGCCAAGCGACTTCACGACTGGTCTTACTCTCCAAGCACTTCACCTGCACGGTACCGGCATCCAGCTCTTGACTGCCGGCGATGAGAGCGACCCGAAAACCCCGTGAGTCGGCGTACTTGAGCTGCGCGGCCAGCTTGCGGGGTTCTGGATACAGTTCTACACCGATGCCGGCACTACGCACGATTTTGGCCAGTACCAAGTAGTCTTCCAATCGATCTCGATCAAAGTACGCGAGCAAGATGGGCGCTGGGGGGTGTCGGGCCGGCAACAACTCCAGCTTTTCCATGGCGGCTAGCAAGCGATCCAGCCCCAGCAACGCCCCAATGCCTGGCAAATGCTGCTTGGTGTAGAGTTCCGCCAGATTGTCGTAACGACCGCCCGAGCAGATGCTGCCAATACTGGGCAGGTCAGTGAGCACGGTCTCGTAGATGACGCCGGTGTAGTAATCCAAGCCGCGAGCGATCGAAACGTCCACTTGGTACTGTTCCGCCGGAATCTGAGCTGCCTCCAGAGCTCGCACCACTTGCCTCAACCGTTCCACGCCGTTTTGGCCCAGCTCACTACCAGCCAACAGGCGATCGGCGGCCGACAATACTTCATCGGCGGAGCCGGTCATCTCGGACAGGGCCAGCACCTGCTGCGCTTGCTCCTCGGACAACTGAGCAGTCTGTTGCATTTCCGCGGCTACTGCTTCGCGACCGATCTTATCCAGCTTGTCCAGCGATCGCAGCACGGGGACAGCACGGTCCGACAGTTCCAGTTTTTCCAGCAGGCCGTTGAGAATCTGACGGTTGTTAATCCGCAGCTGGAAATTCTGAATGCCGATTTGCAGCAGCAATTCGTGAATCACCAATGCCGTCTCGATGTCCGCGGCCCCCGACTCGGTGCCGATGGTGTCGAAGTCGCATTGCATGAACTCGCGATAGCGTCCGGCTTGAGTATTCTCCCCACGCCAGACCGGTCCCAAATGATAACGTTTGAAGGGGATGCCCAGCTGGCCAATGTGTTGTGCGGCAAAGCGGGCCAGCGGCACCGTCAAATCAAAACGCAAGCCAACTTGGCGGCCACCGTGGTCTTCGAACTGATAGAGCTGTCGGTCCGTCTCCTCACTACCCTTGCCTGTTAGCACCTCCAAGTACTCGAGTGCTGGTGTGTCGATTGGGTTGAAGCCGTAGCTGCGGTAGACGCGGCGCGCCGTTTCCAAAATGGCTTCGCGAGGAATCATCGCCTCCGGCAGAAAATCTCGGAAGCCTTTGAGTGTTCGAGGTTTGATACGGGTCGGTTGAGGTTGAGTGGCCACGCGTGTCTGTGTGTCGTTGCAAATGGAAGTGGATGGGTGAGTGCAAGGTCCGATCATGCTGCCGGGGTGCCAGCGACGACCAGATCATTAATGACCACCGGTTGCACGTCGCTGGTCCGATCAATCGCCTCAAGCGTTGACAACGGGCAGCAGAGGAGGTTCGGGCGACCGGATGCTCTTCCGTAGACCTTGCCTGACAGTGGCGTCCATGTATTCGTCTACCTGTTCAGGTGTCTCGAAGTATTTTTCGTAGATCGTATCGTCGCCGTATTCGCAGGCGTCCGTGGTGTACTCGCGACAAATCTCGGGACGCGTTTCGTAAATGCCGCAGCGATGATCCGATTGCAGATGCTTGCATACCGTGTGGACCATTAAATACCAATCCTCGTCTTCAACAAAAATACTGGCTCGCTCGTGAAGCAAAAACCAGCGGATGAAGTCGAAATCTCGAACCGTGTCGGGGGTCTCGATGGGCAGCGCGAAATAGCGGCAGCACTTGGCCGTACAGTACTCGCACAGAACCTTGCCAGGAGGTAAATTCTCGCG
Organism: Pirellulaceae bacterium; assembly: GCA_028289675.1. Classification (GTDB taxonomy): domain Bacteria; phylum Planctomycetota; class Planctomycetia; order Pirellulales; family Pirellulaceae; genus Aureliella. The sequence continues at coordinate 627 of JANQOL010000181.1, read as the reverse complement.
CGTCATTCGTTCGGTAATCATGCGTCCTTCCCAAATGGATTCGTATTGGTTGAGCCGCGAAACCGTGGAATTTTGGGGCGTTTGCGCTTTAGGGCGAAGCGACTGCCGGCAGTTGGCGTCCAATTCACGGATGCTATCAACCGTATGTTTTTAAGACTGGGCCTGGCTGTTCGTCCATAGGTCGACTGTGAGAAGTAGGCTTGGGCGACACGGATGGGTCTTCATCGTAGCCAGCTCTGCGAAACGCCCGGCAGCAAGTACACTTTATGACCGTTTCGGTGAAGGACGCCAAGTAGGGGCGGACGATCAATCACCGCTCGCAGTTCAACGAAGGTGGGAGCCACTTGAGCAAGATGGAAATCGTTGTCACAGCAGTCGGGCCAGACAATGTTGGCTTGGCCGACCCAATCATCCATGAGGTGACCGCTCAAGGTGCGAGCATTGGCGAAATCCAGATGTACGACCACGACGAAGCAGGTGTCTTCGCCATGATGTGCCGCGTCAATATCGACGCCCAGCACTGGGAGAGCATTCGATCGTCCATGCTGACGATTGGTCAATCCAAGGGCTTGTCGGTGCGGGTATGGACGCCGACGCCACCATAGCGCCGGGCTCGGCTAGCGATTT
>JANQOL010000035.1 GCA_028289675.1 Pirellulaceae bacterium | reverse complement strand
AGCCGCACTAGTTGCTCGTCGGATTTCGACTGAATGCCTCCCAATTCCACGGGCGGATTCACTTGCATGCGTACCAACGGAGCTTCGCCTCCGCTGCCGGCGACCACCGGAGCCTCTTCGAGCGGCTCTGTGGTGTCACTGAGTGAGTAGGATGTCTCCATGGGCGGCTCAACTGGAGGCACAGCGGCTAGTGTGTCCGTCTCGCTGGGCAGTGCGGGTGGGCGCGCGACCGAGCGCGGGCGGGTTGCGTAAGGCACCAGTTGGAGCGACGCGGTTCCGGCCGGACCAGCCGCCGGTTCCGGACTGGTGTCCGAGATCGTTGTTCGCACCGGTTGGCTCGTCAATTGGGCTGTGACGCGGCCAGAATCAGCGGAACTGAGAGTGCGAGCCTCCAGATTCGTCAGCGGTGGCAATGGAGGAGGTGGTTCGGTCGTCGCTGCCGCGACTTGGCTGCGCAGTGCTTCAAACTCGCGATCTTCGACTTGAGCATTGCTGGCCCGTTGGAGTACCTGCTCGCACCAGGCCAAGGCTGGATTCAGTTCGTCGACATCTTGAGCAACGCAATACGCGGCAATTTTTGAGGCCAAGCTGCTGGCAAAAAACAAGTTCTCGGCGGGAATCGTGGACGGCAGTTGATGCAATCTTCGGGCTAGTGCCAAGACCTGCGGATGTGTCGTCTCGGAAGGGGCATCTCGCCAGCTGGCCAGCTGGTTGTCCAACTGTCGGTAGGCCGCACGTCCGACCTCGGGCGACGCATTCTCGAAACCACGCACAATTTCCAGACGAGAGCCGTCGTCCAATTGGGCCAGGCTCTCAATGGCCATAATGGCTTCACCGGGCGTCGGCGATATCGTCAGCGATGTCGCCAGTTGCTGTCTGAGCAGCCGCTGGCCAATCCACCCAATGCAAAGCCCCCCCGCCAAACCGACGGCAATCCAGATGATCCAACCGCCAGGCAACAGTCGCGTTGCGGCTGGACGGGCAGCTCGAAAATTAAGATCGAGTCGTTCGTGGTTTGGCGCGGGCGAAGGCAAGACCAGGAAATCCGCGGGTGGAGGGACGAAGCAGTCGTGTTTGTCTGCAGAGCATTTTTGCCCTGGCCAGTCGACCGGTGACCAGACCAAAGCCGGGGCTAGCATCCAAAACGGCTTGTCGCAGAATTCCTTTTTTTCCTCAAGGTCAGATGATCGCCAAACTAATCTCATCATTCATCCGCGATGGTTTCAGATCCATCGGTGCAGGCGCCGAAAAAAGGGAGAGCGAGCTGCGCGGTCGACTGGCGTTTTGAATTTTGGAACGGCTGACCAGGTTTGGCGGAATAGACGTAGATGCACACAGAGGGCGTTGCTGACAACACCCTCTGAGGCCGTGTGCCAACGTTCGGCCGCGCGCCAGAGTTCCGGGGCGGACAACTTTTGGCAAAGAATCGGTACCCTTGATGCGCATTGCTAGCCAAACGATGCTCGCATGGTCACCCAATGGGCAGTTCCGCGCCGCCATTTTGGTCGTTTGGTCGCTCTTGATATTCACGAGCTCGCATTTGGCGGCCGCGGATATGGTTCCCGAGGGAGATTCCTCGCGCGAGGCCCGCAAGCAGATCGTGCAAAGTCTGCCGCTACAACGGCTCAACTCACAGGCCGCCAAGAAAGTGCGTGGGGTCATTCAGAACCCCAGCTTTTACCGCCGTATGCCGACGCAGCAGATCGAGTGCGATCCGCAGATGTTCAGCTTTCTTGTCCGCCGCCCCGAGGTCATGGTCAACATCTGGGAGATCATGGGCATCACGAAGGTCACCGCTCGGCGGCTCAACCAGTATTCATTTTTGGCCAACGATGGCGTGGGCACGAATTGCCGATGCGATTTGTTGTACGGAGACAAGAATCTTCATATTTACTACGGCGATGGTACTTATGATGGCAATATGGCACCGCGTCGAGTCACCGGCCGCTGCGTGTGCGTTCTGCGGTCTCTAAATGGGCAAGACGCTGATGGACGGTCGACGATGACCGGGACGATGGACGTATTCCTCAAACTGGACAACTTTGGCGCCGATCTACTCACCCGCACGATCGGCCCGTTTGTCGGCAAGACCGCAGATCACAACTTTGTGGAGACGGCCAAGTTTATGTCGCAGATTTCGCGTGTATGCCGCCAGTCTCCCAACGCCGCCCAGGGTCTGGCCATGAAGCTGGACAATATTGACCAAAGTGT
>JANQOL010000030.1 GCA_028289675.1 Pirellulaceae bacterium | reverse complement strand
GCGCGAACACTGGGTGGCCAGCCAACTGGCGTCCGCGGGGATGAATCCTCGCATTGTTGAGCCATTGACCCTGAGTCAAACCGATACGGCTCCGCCAGAAGTGCGCCGAGCCATGTTGTGGTCGAAAGTCTTGCCGTTCGTCATGCTGGTGTGGGCGTTGACCGGAGCGTTCTATCCAGCGATCGACTTGTGTGCCGGCGAAAAGGAACGCGGCACGCTGGAAACTCTGCTTTCCAGTCCTGCGCGTCGTCGCGAAATCGTGTGGGGCAAACTGGGCGCCATTTCTGTGTTCAGTGTCGGCAGCGCCCTGCTGAATCTAATGAGTATGCAACTCACAGCGGGCATTATCGTCAAGCAGCTGGCATCCCAAGGCTCGGTCCAAGTGGCTGAAACCCTGGGCCCCATGCCCTTCCACGCGTTTGGCTGGCTGGTGTTGTTGTTGTTGCCGATGGCCGCGTTCTTCAGCGCACTGGCATTGGCGGTGGCCGCGCTGGCCCGCAGTACCAAAGAGGGCCAGTATTACTTGATGCCGCTATTGTTGGTGACGTTGCCTCTGGTGGCCCTGCCCATGATCCCCAGTTTGGAGTTGAACTTGGGTACCGGTCTCGTACCCGTCTCCGGCGCTATTTTCCTGGTTCGATCGCTCATCGAAGGCCGCTATACAGAAGCGGTCGCGCATTTGCCGGTGGTTGTGTTGGTGACTGTTTGCTGTTGCTCGCTGTCGATCCGCTGGGCCATCCGGCAGTTCGAAAGCGAGGCCGTGATGTTTCGGGAGTCGGAGCGTTGGAATCTCCGCAGCTGGCTTCATCAACTGTGGCGCGATCGGGGCGATACCGCGTCGACGAGCGAGGCGATTCTGTGTGGCTTGATCATTTTGGTGGGCATGTTTTTTGCGCAGTTCGTGGCTGGCGCCAGCATCGGATCCTGGGCGGCCATCGCCAAGTCCACGGTCGTCGTCCAGATTGGTTTAATTCTGACACCGTGCCTATTGATGGCGATCTTTCTCACCCGGTCGATGCGGCATGCTTTGCGAGTGCACCGACCGCAGGCCAGTCACGTGGCTGCCGCGGTTTTGATCGGCATTTCGATGCACCCGACTTACATGCTGTTGGGTGACGGCATTCGTAGCATCTATGAGATTGGTGACGAAACGGCCGCGGTCTTGAAAGTCTTTCAAGACATGGTGACAGCTCAGCCACTGTGGTGCGTGCTGTTGCTGCTGGCGGTCTTACCGGCCATTTGCGAGGAACTGGCGTTTCGCGGATTCATCTTTGGCGGGTTATTACGCCAAGGGGGAGCGTTGCGGGCCATTGTGGTTTCCGCACTGCTGTTTGGCTTTACCCACACGCTGCTGCAGCAGTCGATTACGGCCAGTCTAATGGGGCTGGTACTGGGGCTGATTGCCTGGCGTACCGGGGGCGTTTTGTGTACCGTTCTCGTCCACTTGATCAACAACACCTTATCAATCACGTTGGCCTGGTGCAGCAGCAATGCGGTCGACATACCAGTCACACTGCAGTGGGCTCTACGCGACGAAGGCCAGGGTTGGTCATACGATCCCACTTGGATTGTCTTGAGCGTCCCGATGACGCTGGGCTTGTTGGTCGTTTTGTCAAAACGCAATACAGAAACCACGCAGGTGGTCCAAGCGGAAATGGCTTAGCACTAGTCGAATCCACGTAGCGACGTTTTCTTACCTTGCGTCTTGTACGTCATTGATCGTATGGGCAAGTAACCCGCGCGACTCATTTCTAATAAACGTCGAGACTGGTCTCCTCGGCGTAACTAACCTCATCCTCGCCATCGGAGTTCGTGCGGACGACTTCGACACTACCCTTCAAAGCCACCTTTGAACCTTCCCACATAGCGTGGTCGCAGTTGCAAACCAAGTTCGGCCCCTTCAGCTGAACATTGCGGTCGGCCTGCCAATATAGCTGTTGTTTGCCATCGGTATATCTGACGCCAAATTGCAGGTGATCGCAGGCCAACTGCACTTCCTGGCCAAACTGCAAACTGACATTTGTTCGCGCCACAATGGACACTTGACGTGCCAGTTCATCGTTTTCTGATTCGGCTTTGACCAAGAAACGATCGGCGGCCACCGTAAGATCGATTGGGGAGTCGGGGCTGGATAGATGAATCCTGTACCGTCCGTTGCAATTCACCACGCCGCGGCGGTATTGCATCTCACCTGGAGATAGCTGTTCGATTTCCAGCTGCAATTCCGTACTGTTCAGCCACTGAGAAAACTTTTCAGGCCAAACCACGGCCTGGGGCTCAAAGTCATCCGCCACGCCGTCCAGCTGCTCGATGGCGGCTGCGACCTGATCATGCACTTCACGAGTGCCCATCACGATCAGCCAATTAGCGGCCTCGTCGACCGCCACAGTGGCACCTTTGCCGGCGACCAGCTTGGCTATCTTCTCATAGGCAGTTGAGGCTTTTACCCGCTGCAAACTGTGAGCGCGAATCGTAGTTTGGGGACGTTCGCTGGTCGCATCGGGAGTGTCTGTTGCGGAAGAAGGCTGCCGCCGCAAATCTTGGATCCGGCGTTGGATAATGTCCTCGGCCAGCACTCGCCGCGCGGCCAGTCGTTGTTCAATAACTTCAATGTGTTGCCGCAAGTCGGCCAACTCGGCGCGATAGAGCGACTGTCGAGCGGAAAAGGCACGCCGGACGGCTTCGTCTAAGTCCGACTCTGAGTCTGGACCTTGGCTGGCAATCTCAACAGATTTCTGGTCCAGTTCGGCCACCTGCCGACGCATTTCGTCGACGTTAGGCTGCTCTTCCGTGGCATCGTCAGTTGCTGGTGGCGCAGTGGGCCATCGACTCGCCCACTTACTGTCGGAGGTGGGCTGATCCAGTTGATCGATCAGCGCTTGGACCTCCTCTGAGAATTCATGCTCTGCTTGCATGACGATTGCGTTCGAATTGTCTCGGCCGATGAGAATCGCTTGGGCCTGGTCCGGCACCCATAACCGATTGATGATCGCAGCCACGTCGCTGGCAGCAATATGTTGCAAAGCAATGTGGAAGACATCCTTGCCCGAGACAGGAGCTGCCATCTTGGAGGTTCGTCCCTTTCCCGGTGGTCGATCCAACAGATCACACAGTTCGGTCAGTAGCTCGATCTCCGCTGGGGAACCTCGCAAGATCAGCGAGTTTGATATGGTCGTGAGACTAATCCGATGATCGAAATCCCACAGATTGAGAGCGACGTTCAGCAAGGCTTCGGCAGGAACGTGCTTCAGTTTGAACAATCGGGTTTCGTAATTGACCTCAATACGCACCTCGTAGCCCAGCTGTTTCAGTTTGGAAGCCAGGCCGTCGGCCGTGCTGAACTCGGTTTCTGGAGCTCCCGTCAGCACGGCCATATGATCGGCCACCGATCTGGAAGAGCGTACCGCGAATTCCACATTGGGATCGTCGGTTAGCGAGTCGGTCGTATCGGCAACCCAGCGATCGAGGTTATCGGAGTCACCAAATTTTCCGTACTTGTTGTTGAAGTAGAACGTGATTTTTAGCTTTGCAGCCTCTTCTGCCTCGACTGGCGCGACGGTGGGAAGCGACGGGAGACCGGTTTCGCCGTCCACAGTTGGTGCACCCAATCCCGAGGCGGTTGACGGGTTGTCGGCCGTCTGCGCGATCGGATCCGTGAGTAGCCACTCCGGTAGTGCCAACGTCGACCAGGCTGCGGTCGACAGCCAACTGTAAATGAACACATAGACATTGAAACTGGTCATCGGGTTTCGTTCCTTTGAATACACCAAAGTCAATTGAGAGGGACTGGTTCGCTCGAAAGTGGTGGCGCTGTGCTATTCAGGTTGCCAGGTAGCACCGGCCGATTGTTTCAGCCGGATTGCTTTCTGTCGTAAGGTCTCGATGGTTGGTTCGATGTCATCCCAGCTCAACTCCCCGCTGGCAGCTTGCGCGCCTCCCCGTTCGCCGCCGTCGGTCACCGTTGGAGGTGAGTGTTCGAGGGCCGACGATTGAATTCTCATAGCTTCGCCCTCGGTGGTGGGCTCGTCCAAGCTGCGATCCACCTTGGAGGAGACTATGTCGGGAATGGGTTCGAGTGCCTTCTTGGACTCTGGTGGGGTCGGAGGAGACCACATCCACAGGCTGGCCAGCACGATCACGACGAAGGTGGCTGCCAGTGTGGCGGAGCGTCGCATGTTCATGCCAAAGCTACGGCGGTCCGGCTGCAGCAGGCTCGGCACCGCTGTCTTGTCAGGTTGACGCACGTGGGCCAGGCACTGCTCCAACAATTCAGCGACTTGCCCAGCGGATTCCGGTCGGCGCGCCGGCTGGTATTGGTGGAGCCAAT
>JANQOL010000027.1 GCA_028289675.1 Pirellulaceae bacterium | reverse complement strand
CGCCGCAGATCGGCGATCGCCAAGAGTTGGGCCCGCAATTCAGCCAGTTGTCATGGCGAGTGCACATTCTGCCCTACATCGATCAGCAGCCACTGTACGAGCAATTCAAACTGAACGAACCCTGGGACAGTCCCCACAATCTGGCCTTGGTCGATTTGATGCCCGAAGCCTTCCGAATTGACAGATCCGAAGTGGGCAACACGCGCATTCAGGTCGTTCAAGGTCCGGAGATGCTGTTTGGTGGTGAACGGCCGGCCCGCTTCCGCGAGGTGACCGATGGTTTCAGCAATACCGTCTTGATCCTAGCCGTGGCCCCCGACATGGCCGTCCCTTGGACTTGCCCATACGACTTTGACTTTGACCCAGACAATGCCGTGGCCTCGTTGGGGAATTTACCCAGCGGTGTCTTCGTGATCAGCACTGGACGAGGTGAGCAGTTTGTCATCGGCGACAATATTTCGGACCAAGACCTGCTTGCCATCGTGACTCCCAAGGGAGGTGAGGTCATCGAACCGGTCAACATTGCCCGCCTGACTCGCGACACGCAGGGTCTGGTCGAACCCACTTCATTCGGTGGCCAAGCCGGACCTCCTGCCAATCGGCAAAGTCCATCGGGCAGTTCCGCGGACTAGGCTCGATTCGGTAGTTGGCCGTTTGGAACTCGAGCTCGTAAGCTACAAGACGCTAGCCGTCAGGTTGGCTAGAAGCCGGTCGAACCGGCCACCAGCCCGGATATTTCACGCCCGTCCACGAGTTACAACGCCAGTACCGACGAACACGCGTGTTAGGACCGTTTGGAAAAATGGCAGCGCACAAATCAGCCGCCAAGCGATAGCGTGCGGTTCACTCCACGTTTGCATTGGCTGTGTGCTATCGCACTGTGGCTAATGCAATACTCGGGGTACCGCCTGTGCCATCAACAATGGCAATTGCTAACCATCGTCGAAAACTAGCACACCAAAGTTAGAGTGCTTTAGCGATTCCAACTCTTGACCTCGCGAACCATCCCTGGCTGAAACACTGGACTCCAAAACAGAAAGATGCACTTTGATGATTGCAACTGGTCGACTCGTCGCGGTGGCGTTTGCCGTGGCATGGGCGTTTATTGGGGCGCCTGTGGTGGGAGAGAATCGGCCCAATATTGTCTTCATCTTGGCAGATGATCTGGGCTACGGAGACCTCGGCTGCTACGGCAGAGAAGACATTACGACACCTCGATTAGATGCGATGGCCGCGGCTGGAGTGCGTTTTACGGCCCACTATGCGAACGGTCCAGAATGCTCACCTACACGGGCGGCTTTTCTCACTGGGCGCTACCAACAGTGGATCGGTGGCTTGGAATGCGCCATTGGTACAGGCAACGTCGGTCGCTACGACGACGCGATCCGGCTGCGGGAAACGAACGACCTGGGCCTACCAACCTCACTGCCAACGCTACCTCGCTTGCTACAGGCTGCCGGCTACGACACCGGACTATTCGGCAAGTGGCATCTGGGATACGAACCCAAATTCGCTCCGGGCGGGCACGGATTTGATCAAGCATACTACTGCATCGGTGGTGAAATGGACTACTTCCACTACACCGACAATGTGGCCGGCTACAACCTGTTTCGTGACGGACAACCGATTCGAGACGAGGGATATTTCACCGATCGCATGACTGACGAGGCCTTGAAGTTCATTCAGGCTCAGCGGGAATCACCCTATTTCCTTTACTTGCCGTATACGTGTCCCCATTCTCCCTTTCAAGCTGCCGATCAGAGGCGCCAGCACCCCTTGCCACTGGATTCGCCACTGTGGAAGCAAGGAAAGGCACCACCTGAAGTCTATCGAGCGATGATCGAACGTATGGACACCAACATCGGCCGAGTCATTGACGCGGTCGACGAGAATACGATCGTCGTTTTTGCCAGCGACAACGGCGGCACTAAGAGCGCTCGCAACACGCCGTATCGTGGCATCAAGGGCAGTACGTTCGAAGGCGGCATCCGAGTACCCGGCATTGCCTACTGGCCAGCGCGTTTGCCGGCCGGGCAAGCCTGCGACGTGCCGACTTTGACCTTCGACTGGACCAAGACCTTTGCGGACTTGGCACAAGTCAGCTTTCCAGAATCGCATACACCGGAGGGCGTCAATGTGCTGAGTATTCTGGACGGATCTTCGCCGCAGCGCACCTTGTTCTGGCGCAAACCTCGCGGCAGCCAGATATGGAAAGGTGTCCGCGACGGCGCACTGAAGTACGTCGCTGACAACAGGGCAGGGAAGGAGACCGAGTACTTGTTTGACCTGGCTGCCGATCCCAGTGAGAGCCACAACCTTCTAGAATCCCGCGCTGACGACGCACGCCGTCTACGCTCCAAATTTGATCGCTGGGAACAAACCACACGCGCCCATCGTCGCGGACGTCCTTAAGCCAGCAGAAAGCCCCGGCACGCCAAGAGATCAACCGCCATTTGCCACTACGTCGACGAGGACTTGGTACTTGCGACCGGGCGTCGGTACAAAAACGCCGGTCAGAGTGTAAGAACGACGCCACCAATTCCCCCTGCAGCCGAGCTTGATATCACGCGTCAAACTCTACATCCGAGATACTGGTCAGGATTTGACAAGCTTCGGTGGAACACCCATCCAGACAATGCAGTGAAGCCTCAGAAATGACCCTGGCTTCAACTCAGGTGTTTCGAAGCCAAATATGGGCGGCAGTCCTCCGCGTAGGCTACGATCACATGCTATCCAGCGCCCTATGCTCACTCCTTTCGAGCCACTACTGGGAGAGTGTCTGCAAATTCGTTGTATCGAAAGGATGAGACCTGGAATTCACGGCACGGGAAATTGCGAGCTACTGTTGGTTGCTAGTATTCATCGCCGCAGTCTCGGTGAATGGGGATGTGAGGAGCTCGATCGCAAGGCTTTTCTTTGCGCTCATGGATCAGAAGTTACTCCAGCTTTGGTTGGTTGCAACTTCATACATGTTGGTTGTTGTCTTAGCCCTCCAAAATATACATCTTTGGGAATTGGCTCGAGTAAAAGAGACCGTGTTTTGGTTTGTCGGTACTGGTCTCGCTACTTGCCTGACTCTGACGAATGAGAAAGAGCCGCAACATCTGCTTTGGAAGCTGTTCGCCGAGAACCTAAAGGCGATCGTTGTGCTCAATCTTGTTCTTACAACGTATACCTTTGGGCTGATAGTAGAACTAGTACTCGTACCGGTGGCCTCGATACTCGTTGCGTGCTCTACGTTGGCGAATTACAGGGAAGAGCATCGTGATGCGAGAGGCGTGCTACAAGGACTACTTTCTGGCATTGGGTTTCTAATGCTGGGAAGAGCGCTTTGGGGCGCTTGGCAGGATAGGCATCATTTGTTGTCCACCGGCACACTTTGGGACCTCGCGTACCCAGTCTTCCTTGCACTCGCGTTTCTTCCCTTTTGGTGGTTCTTCTCCCTGCTCACGAATTACGAAACACTTTTCTTGCGGATGAAGGTCGTCGACTCTGATGGTAGCTGGTCACTATACGCTAGAAGAAAGATCGTCCAGAAATTCCATGTTCGGCTGATTCCATTGAAGCGCTTTATAACCGAGTTTCGAATGCATGGGCTTCAATCAAACCTAGACGTTGATATCGAAGTAGCTCGGGCACAGCAGCGAGTCGAAGAGTCCTTACGTGGCAATGTTGGCAATGCAATCGAGATTCTTTCAACCAAGCTTATTGATCATCCCGCTGAAACAAATCCATTCCGGATTCTCAAAGTCGAATGGCAAAACTGCACCGCCTCGCCAGTTCGGCGTGTCGATGCGAAGCTTATTTTTTCCGACGCAGAAGGTAAAGAACTGGAGACGCAGGAGTACACGATCTTCGCTACGGCCAATGAGTCACCTGGTGTTGCCCCCAATGAAATACTCTCCCCGAACGATGACGACGGGTACTTCGTGGCGGATAACGAAATAGCGGAGGTGGTCGTAGAAGTTATTCGGTGGTCACATAGGGGCTACTAACTGCAGCTGTCACACAGATCTGCATTTGATGGCAAGGCAATTGGTCGCCTTGGTTGGCCGCTATTAACGTGGCAACGTCCGGTTTCTGTAGCCCCGAGACGCCTGATGGCGGATGTAGGCACGAAGAGAATAGTGGGCGATGCAAATCCCGAAATAGGTCCGCTTCACAGAGAAGCCAGTTATCGATTCGTCGGGGGGGCTTGCAGGCTACGGAAAGCTTCCCCAGCCCGAAATTTTCGCCAAAATTCCAGAAAAATGGGCCACTCCTATAGGTTCGCAGGGATTGATATCTGAGAAGCTAGCATTACCATTGGCTTCTCTGGGGGATAGGAGAACTGCCTAATTGAAGTATCTAACGCTTGCCGAAATTAAAGACGAGTCGAACATAGAGAAGACTTCTTTTTCGTCGATAGGAAATGCCAGCAATCAAGACTTCTCGGCCAAGACCTTCCGAGGCTGTGAATTTGTAGGAATCGAGTTCGAGCGAGCATCGTTTGCTCAGACTATTTTCATCGGCTGCAATTTCTTACGTTCAAGTTTTAGCGACAGCACAACTTTTGAAAACGCTTCCTTCGATCACTGCTCTTTTGTTCGTTCCGAGTTTGATGACGACACAGACCTAAGCAGAGTCAGATTCCAGGATTCCAAATTCAGCCGATGTGAGTTTGGCAATTGCAAGGGAAGCTCTTTCTTCACAAAGCTTAGTCTCGATCGAAAAAGCAGGATAAGCGGAGTGGTCGTGGACCGCACCTATTGCGATATCGAGTCGTTTAAGCTGTTGCAACGGAATGTACGAAGGACGCGATGGATAGAGTGGTACAGAGAGCATCCTATACAGGCATGCGGACTGAAGTTTTTTTGGTTTCTATCCGACTACGGAACATCCACACAGCGACTTCTTTCTACTTTTGTTCTATCTACGATTGCCTTTCAGCAGGCATACCTAATGCCCTGGTACTTTGGCGGTGAGCCGCTAATTAAGCAGGTGTGCTTTCCGGAGCAAGGGGCCCTACTTACTCAGGTTAGAGCCTTGTATTTCTCAATAGTTACCAGCACGGTAGGGTTCAGCGACATCGTGCCAATCAAGACGAGTTTACTATCCCACTCAATTGTTCTCTTGCAGGTCCTTTTCGCCTATATTCTGCTTGGGGCGATACTTGCAAGAGTCTCATCGATGTTGCAGGAGTAGAGTGTGATTGGGTTGCAGAGCTGGACAATTAGAGAGATCTTCAACAAGGATCCCTCCCACGCGATTGATCTCTGCGAGGACTTTGAGTTTATTGAGTTGGCCGGAACTGGGGATTATCCCTGCTCGCGTTTTGTAGACCAACTTGGTGGAAGTCGATCTCGAGTAAAGGGAGCCCACCTGTGCTCCCTGGGTACAGACGCTAGTGAAGTTCGAGAGATCGTCTCTGACCACATAAAGAATTTCCCATCTCTCGAGTGGTTCGCGTTTTTTCTAGACCCGAGCGATGTGCAGACCCTCGCTGAAACACCGTCTGAGCGGGATGGAATTTACCAAGGATACCTAAAGCAACTTGGTAGCTATCGTGATCTCGTCCAAGAAGTTTTTGATGAGTCCAGCGGAAATGACCTCTTGCTTGCGCCGAAGGTTGTTTATCACACCTACCCTCCGGATTTTTATCCCGGTCAAGACGACGAGCCACTTTTCGCAGCGATTATGCCTTTCGTGGATATACAACTCGACTGTCATTTTGCGTCTACGATCGGGTTTAATCTTTCCGGTTGGTTAGAGGCGAAGCGGCAAGTAAGAATTCATTCAATGCATGTTTCTGGCACGATCAGCCAATCTCACGCGGTACTTCCCTTGCCAACCGTAGACTCCGAGATTTCAGAGCAATTCAAAGACCTACTGCGATTGGCGAGTGACAAAGGAATTCAAAAGCTAATCATTGAGCATGAGATCAATCCGAATTCGGAGTCAGAGGCTCTCTTGTCCCTTTCAAGCTTACGTGAGTATCTAGGGGAGGTAGTATGAATCCGCCAACAACAAATTCTGTGAAGGTTCCTGGACTTGCCGCCGAGGTTCGAACGGCCTTCTGCGAAAAGTTGTATTCGCACTCGCTCGATCCCGACAAAGTAGATTCGAGTTCTTTCGGTGACAAGCTTTACTCACCTCTACGTCACCCGGGACCAGGGCTTGGTTCAGGCGAATTCGCAGTAGAAAACACTCTTCATGAAAAGGTTTTGAATAGCAGAGCAGTGATTCTGAAGGGAATCGCAGGAGTCGGAAAGACAACTCTCGCCAGCTACTACTTTGAGCGATTCCGAAAAGAAAAGATGCAATCGCAGGATCTGGTACTGTGGACGAACCTAAAGAACAAGACGGTTAAGATCCAAGAGTCATTTTTCGAGGACATCCATGAGTTGCTGGAGCGCCATTTTGGCCATGGTTTTTCAAAGAAAAAAGAGATTTGGACGCGATACATTGATGCGGAAATTGCTTCCGATTTAAAAGATGCGAGAAAGCAAGGCAGTGGTGCTGAAAGTGACTTGTTGCGAACTAGCATCATAAACTGGTCTAGGTCAAAACAGAAAGTAGTGGAAGAGTTTGTCGGTTGGTGGTTAGAGCAAGACCAACGCCGAAAAGTATTTTTAGTAATAGATAATGTAGACACCATGAAGGTCGAACTTCAAACGACTGCTCTTCGATTCGCTCTGGATCAAATTGATGGGTCGACAAGACTCGGTGAGTTAGCGTCAAGTACGATTGTCACCGTTCGTCCTGAGACTGTTCAGGAATACTATGTTGCCCAACAACTTGATTCATCGGCGGTCACCCTTAATGTTCCTGCCCTTAAACTACGCCCTTCGCTTGAACTTCGTTTGGATTTCATCAAGGAGCGTCTCGAAGGTGAAAGCCGACAGATGCAGTCAATAGTCTCTGTTCAAGCTCCAGAGATCCCAGATCGAAAAGAGTGCCGCTGGCTCTCCGACGACTGCCCTTCATCACCTTTCTTGATGATGAACCTTGCCAGCAATGCGAAGGTCTTTGACGTTTTCGATGTACTCGCACAGTCCATTAAGGATGCAGTGGACCCGGGCGTTGCTGTGTCCTCTGTCGTTGAAGGAGCTCGCGACGAGCCTGCATGGAAGATCTACCGGCATTTGTGCGGTCGCTCAATGAGGAGAGCGGTACAAGTATCGAGATCAATTATGTCCAGCCAAGGAATTCTTCAAGATGCCGCAAACAATGGAAAGTTAAGACCCTACGTATTCCTAGATGCAGTTGTGGAACGTGCCTTAAATACCGATGAAGGTGCTTATGTCACCAACTTGTTCTCATTATCGGATGATTTTGAGGACTCGCAGAGCACCATGTTCCTGCCAACTCTTGTCGCATTTTTGTCCAGTCATATGCAGGATTGTGACGAACGTTCTCTTGCTGACGGCCTTGAGGCGAGAGGTGATTTGCGAATTGATCGACGCAGGCTAACAAAGAAACTCGAGCAATGCGGATTCGACGAGGGTATTGTCGAAATAGGGCTTTCAGCTGCCCGCCGCGGACGTCTCTTGGTGCCAATATATGGTGACGATCATCTCGTTGCATACTTGATCAATCGAAATCTGGTTCTAGCTCACCAAAAACTTCTTTGGGAACCAGCTTACGTCGACAACACTTCTCGGACGTCTCAGTTTTTTGAGAGCAATGTCTCAGCTCATGAGAGTTCAGGTTTTCTACCGAAGCATTTTGGGGCGAGAGTCACAAATACGGTGAACTTTCTTGCATGGTTACGACGCAACGAACAAGCATGGATCAGGAACATCTCCGAGACGGACAATTCGACTCAGGCCGCGATCACGCTGCGGAAATACGAAATTCCATCTTTCGCTTACGGCATCGCCTGGCACTATGCATCCCGTTTAGATCGAATATTGGAGAGCGGCACCGCCCATCATCTTTCTGTTCCCACGATCACGAAGCAACTCGCTGTATTAACCCGCGAATTCTACGACTACGGAGTCACGACAAAGACAATTCGAATGAAGTTCGAATCAAAGCTCATTGCTGACTTGCTAGAAGCTGGCAAATCCACACGTTCAACAGGAGTGCCAGACTCCAAATCTCGAAGAACACGAGGAGGACGCACAGCAAGGAAAAAAACAAGGCAGAGCGGCGAGCACAACTAGTTCTACTAAATCAATAGTCTTTTACACTTGCCGTCGGTGGTCCTTCAGTCTGGTAGGTCTGGTTTCGCAAAAACATTTCCTAACTGCTCAAGGACCACCTTTCAAATTTGTGCGCAATATTTAGGACGTTACCGATCCATGAACGGCTCAGGCAACTGAGCAGGATCTGGTCGAGTAACCATCGGTCAGCCTTCCTGAGATGAGAATCTTCGACGAGTCTTTCCGGGTGGCAGTCGACGTTTGCCGAAGCCCTTGCGACTATCTTTCAGATCTGTCTCAGGATATTCGGTATCCCATTGGCTATCCCATGAGATGGCAGGAAGAGGCTTTTGCAGTCAGCAAAGAAACAGGACGAAGGTCAACAGAGGTTGACCTCGCTAAGAGGTTATTGCTTCTTTGGCTGCCCGAGACGCCTGGTGGCGGATGTGGGCAGAATGGAAGTAGTGGGCGATGCAAGACTCGAACTTGCGACCCCCTGCTTGTAAGGCAGGTGCTCTAACCAACTGAGCTAATCGCCCTGGCAGTGAAACGGCAGCTTAGCCGTTAGAGAGTTGACGCGTGCGGCGGGCACGACGTTCGGCTCGCAGGCGACTACGGCGCTTGACTTCACTGGGTTTTTCATAGTACTCGCGGCGGCGCATCTCTTTCTTGATGCCGCTGCGCTCTACCAACTTTCGGAAGCGGCGAACGGCTTCTTGAATCGTTTCCCGATCGCGAACCATCAACTTAACCATTCAGCAAACTCCAACCCTCAACATGGACCTATTTTTGTGACTTGTCTCTCGTCTAGCACTTCTTGCCGAGCCCCGGAGTGTACCGCCCAGCTCGACATTCGTCCAGACGTTCCAAGCTGGCCCGCCGTAGTTTTGCCCAGCGATTCCCGCATGAATCTAGCCTGTAGACCGGCTTTAGAAGGCGCCCGGGCGGCGGCTATAAGATCCCAACGGACCAGCCAGTCGGGGACACACACCTTCGGCACCAGTAGCCACATGGCTGTCCTAACGACCGCGGAGCCCGGGTCAACGGTTCCAATACGGCGTCTCACCATCCCCTCTGCTAACAAGCTAGCGTCCGGTGGCAGCCCAAGGTCAGCAACACGGGGCGTTACGGGATCTCCAGGGCATCAGCCTCGGTTGTCTGTGTCCCCGTCCGTTTCGCTAGCAGTAGCTGTCCCTACCGGGGTACCTGTTCCCTTGGGCACTAGAGCGGCCCGTAACTGCCGACATCGCCCCAATGAGCGTCCCCGACGTAGCTCCGCGCAGAACCTGCGGAGGTGTGTGTCCCCGGAGAGGACCAATCGAGCTAGACGCACCAGTCCAAAGAGGGGCACCAGTCAAGAAAAAGGGCGATCGAATGAACCGAGGCAAGCTAGAAAAGCCGGAGACGTGAAAGAGATTGGGAGAGCCAGTCGGGGACACACACACCGTCGGTACCAGTTTGTCCTTACAGCCAAAGGGCCCAGGTTGCCGGTTCCGACATTGCGCTCACCATACAATACGGTTGCCATTCCCCTCTGCTAGCAAACCTAGGCAGTGTCCCCACCAGTTTTTGGCTAGTGGTAGCTGTCTGTGTCCCTACTGGGGTGCCTGTTCCCCTGGGCACCGGAGCGGCCCGTGAAACTGCCGGCATCGTCCCGACGTGTGTCCCCGATGTAACCCAAGCAGAACCTGCCGAGGTTTGTGTCCCCTTTCGGAGGCCGATGTGAGTGTCCCCAGTCGCAGATAGGTAAAGGCAATGTGAGTGTCCCCATTTGCGATCCATCGGCGACAGTGAGTGTCCCCGCTCGTGGGTGGGACTGCCGTGTACCCCCGCAAAATGACGCGCGTGTCCCCGGCGAATGACGAGAGAATGGCAGTAAAGTTGACGAAATCGGACTAACCGGACCTTTGCGGTGCGGCTTCATGAGCACCAGCAGAGTTGTCCGATCGGAGCGGGTATGGCGGCCCAAGCGAATCGAAACAGCACCACCGCGTTGCCTCTGTGAAGTCCGATCCAACCATGCATACCAACTCGTCTCGCGAACAGGCCCTCGAGTTCCTCGCCGACATCGAGGCACGACACAATCAAGTTCTGGATGACCTCGATCAGCTGAACGAACGAGTACAACACGTGCTCGATCAATACCTGCAGCGTCGACAAGAAAGCAGGCAGCAGAGCGCCGGCGACGATTCAAATCGCGAATCAGCGACCGACGGCGACCGGCCATCGACGTCGGCTCCTGCGCCCGACGAGCCCGCGCAACGCGCTGCCTGATCGCCCCAACAGGTCGCCGAGTCGATGGACAACCTGTCGGCGACGGGCCAGTTTGGGTTCCACATAGCCTGCCATTCACCCTGGCTGGTCTAGTAGTGGATCAGCCAGACGATTTCGCGACTGCCGTCGCAAACAGCTCCGGCCAAGCAGACTCGTGCGGATTCCATCGGGTCGCGGGATTCCGAGCACCCGTTCGGTAGTTGACCCGCAAAACTCGCCATTCCGGCCAATCGAGTGACTCTTGGCCCGTCAAGGACCTGCGCACCTCCGGTTCTCCCGGTCAGACAGCAATCGCCCTCCAGGTCGCGTTCGACCGAATTTGTGATGCTGGCTCGCGAACAAATCTCGACTACAAACGACCTGTTCCGCCCAGTGGCCGCTTCATATCTGCCGGCGAGTTTGCACGACGCGGCTCAGCCGGCAGCCAGGAATCCAAACTTCGAGCATGGTAGACTGTGCTGGCGAACCAAGCCTGCGCGGCGCAACGAGTCTCTCAGGCGACATCCTCTCCCGGACTCCCCCTCACCCACAGAGAACACCAACATGCATCGCAGAAACTTCTTACACGGCAGCATCGCGGCAGCTGGTCTGGCGGCCGCTACGCAGCAGGCTTTGATCGCTGCCGCCGACGGCCCACGGAAACGAGTGGGGCTGATCGGCAGTGGTTGGTACGGCAAAGTCGACTTGCTGCGTCTGATTCAGGTGGCACCGGTCGACGTGGTCTCTCTGTGCGATGTCGACAGCCAGATGCTGAACAATGCGGCCGACATCGTGGCCAGCCGGCAAGAGAGCAAGAAACGCCCGCGGCTGTACGGAGACTATCGTCAAATGCTGGCGGAGAAGGACCTGGACGTCGTCATCATCGGTACTCCCGACCACTGGCATGCCCTCAACATGATCGAAGCGGTCAAGTCGGGCGCCGACGTGTATGTCCAGAAGCCAACGGGCGTGGATGTCATCGAAAGCCAAGCCATGGTGGCCGCCGCCCGCAAGTACGAACGGGTGGTACAGGTCGGCACACAGCGCCGCAGTACTCCGCATTTGATTGAGGCCCGCGACAAAGTCGTCCGCGAGGGCCTGCTGGGCAACATTGGTTATGCGGAAGTGTGCTGTTACTACGCAATGCGATCCACCGAGAACCCCGCACCTCGCGATCCGCCAGCACATCTGGACTACGACATGTGGGTGGGACCGGCACCAATGACAGAGTTCTGCGGCATGCAACATCCGCGAAAGTGGCGAGCCTTCATGGAGTACTCCAACGGAATTATGGGCGATATGTGCGTGCACATGTACGACATGGTCCGCTGGATGCTAGGACTCGGCTGGCCGCAGCGTATTTCTTCCAGCGGTGGCGTTCTGGTGCAAAAAGGTGTTCGTGCCAACACTCCCGATACCCAGACAGCAACCTTCGAGCATGAAGACCTAGACGTGGTATGGAACCATCGCAGTTGGGGCGCCGCGCCGGACCCGGACTACCCGTGGGCCGCGTTCATTTATGGAGACAAGGGCACACTCAAGTTGGATGTGCACAAATACGAGTTCATTCCTCACCGCGGCAGAGGCAAGAAGCTCAGCGGCAAAGCCCTGTTCGAGTACGACAAGTATCCGGAGGATGAAACCGAGAAAGACCTGGAGCGCCACGTGGCCTCGGCAGTGCGAGGTCACATGCTGGATTTGCTGGCCAACATCGAAACACGTGGACGCCCGGTGGCCGACATTGAACAGGCGCACATTTCATCGGCCAGCTGCATCTTAGCCAACCTGGCCATGCAACTGGAAAGGACACTGGAATGGGATCCGCAGGCCCATCGCGTGGTGGGCGACGACGAAGCCAACCAACTGTTGGCGCGGCCTTATCGTCAGCCTTGGATTCACCCCGATCCAGACCAAGTCTAGCTGGGGAGCTACGTTAGCGCGTCTCTATTGGCTGGACGGCGCCACTTTCGAGTCATTTACCAACACGAAGAGTCAGCGAGTGAACAGGCCACATCGAAGCGCGCTAGCTGACGCTTCGGGTTGATGTTTGTTGGTGCGCAGCTTGCTTCGGGTTGGTATGTGTTGGCTTTCAGCTAAGAGTGTCGCTGTGCAACGAAGCCGGTGGTTATCGGTAGGCTAGCAAAAGCGGAGCTAACAGTCCGTTGGTTTTTGCAAACTACCAATCATAACGTCACCGTTTGCGCAGCAAACGTAGTGCCAGTGCCGGCTACGATCGCAGAGCGATCGGCGACTATCAAAAATCAACCGGCTGCTAACCGGCTGCTAAGCCAAGCTGGGAGCGGCCAAATCACCGTGGACATTGTTGACGACATCCGCGGAGATGATTTGCCGATCTTCCGCAAAGCCAACCATCAGCGCCAAGTCGCATAGCCGATTGATGCGGCGGGGAATGCCCTCGGTCAACGTGTGAATTCGCTCCAAGGCCGCGTATTCGAATAGCTGCTCGGCGTCGGCTCCGCATATGCGCAAGCGGTGCTGAATGTAGGCGTTGGTTTCCTCAGGTAGCAAACGATTGAGCATGCACTTGACCGACATCCGTTCGTCGAGAGCCGGATAACGTTCGACGTGCGATAGCAGCATCGGCTGTCCGACCAGGACCAAAGTCCAAGCGGCTTCGGACGGGGACTGATCGGCGGCAATGTTCAGCATCAGCCGCAACGGTTCCAGCAGCCCGTGTTGCTCAAGCAAATGCGCTTCATCGACCACGATGACCGCATGTTTGCCGGCTTCCAGGTTGTTGACCAAGAACGATTCAAAGCGCCCTAGGTCAGCAGAGGTTTCGCGAACGCGAGTGTCCGTCGCCGGGTCGACTTGATCGACGATGTACCGCACCAATTGCTCACCGTCCATGGCGGGAAACACAACGCGGAATACCGGACGAAATTCGTCGGACAACTGACGGCAGATTGCGTCGACGACAGATGCCTTGCCAATTCCACTAGGCCCGCACAGCATGGCGGCCGAACGGCGATTCTCAATCGAGTAGTGCAGCTTGAGTACGGCCGCTTGGTGCGTCTCCGCTGGATAGTAGAAGTCTTCGTCGTGGCGGTTTTCAAAAGGGCGACCGGTTAGCTGCCAGTGCTGTTCGTACATGTTCGCCGTCAACCTTGTATGTGCGTGTACTCAAATCGAAGAGACTAACCTCAAGCGGCAAAGTTCTCGACCAAACCAATCGAGGAAATGCCGGTGCGGCGCAACCGCTGGATACAGGACTCAATGCGTTGTGCCGACTTCGTGCGGTGATCGACCACCGTCACAACCGCGCTCAATGTCCCTTGTTCGCCCATGGCGGTGACTAAACTGCGGGCTGAATCCATGGGCCCCATATCCACGATGACCAGATCGAAACTCTCGGACAGCTCATGCAGCATCAATGCAATACGGTTATCGTGAACGTCCATCTCCGTTTGATCAATCGGTTGCACCAGCGGCAACAGGGTAACTTGATCATCGATGGAGTGGACCGCGACATCCTCGAGTGGCATCTGATCCACAATCGCGTTTTTCCAATCGCATTGGACGTCCAAATTCGTTTGTAAGCTGAGCGTCGGGTTTTCAATGTCTCCATCGACAAACGCGACGTTCAGTCCATGGCTTCCCGCCAGCATGGCCAGGCAACAGGCGACTGTCGTACGCCCCTCACCGCCTTGGGGACTGGTAACCGCCAGGACTTGCATGCCTTCCTGACAGGCCGACATGAGATTCTCCGCGACCTGCCGCATTTGCTGATCGCCTTGTTTCAGCAGCTCCGAACAGACGGTGGGCCACTGCAGACTGTCGACTTCCCAAACTGGATTGAAGATGCGTGTGCGGGCGTTCCATAGGCCTTGTTCAACTTCCTTGGTCGGCGCGTCCATGCCGGAAGCCCCGTCGGACTCATCCGTTAGGGTAGATCCAATGATGGAACTTTCTTCGCCGCTATCCTGACCAACGTCAGAAATCGCTGGCGCGGGATTCGTCGTCGCCTGTTCTGCTGAGTAGCTGGGCCGGTCCAGTCGAAAGATCTCACCGGCCTGCCGTTGGCTCAAATCCGTGACTGCCTTTTCCACGTCGTCGAACGACAGTGCGGGGCTCGTCGGAGGTGCCAGTTCCGGCGGTGGAGCA
>JANQOL010000863.1 GCA_028289675.1 Pirellulaceae bacterium | reverse complement strand
CTCCGAGGCTGGCCCCCACATGCGCTTTGCCAAGGTCGCGCTCCCAAAGTTTCTTGCCTTGCAGGTCATAACAGAACAAGCCCTGGGAACCGAACCAACAATAGAGCCGTTCACCGTCGGTGGTGGGAGATGCCGAGGCAAAGTCGCAATCGCCATGATGCCCCTCGTGTGGGATCCGCTGCGTTGCCACTCTCCGCCAGTTCTCTTTCCCAGTCTGTCGATCGAGACTGACAACGACAAACTGGAATTTTGTGTTGGGATGCGTGATCCCGAAAATGCGTTTCGGCTGATCCTCTGGCTTGGGCAGCGAGGGGTCGACCTCACCGGTGTTGATCGCCGTGAGAATGAATACCTGGTCTCTCCAAACGATTGGCGTCGAGTTGCCCTGGCCGTCGATCGCCACCTTCCACTGAATGTTTTCACTCTCACTCCACTGCAGCGGAGGCGTGGCTGTGCGCGAGACGCCGTTCGCTTCCGGACCTCTCCACTGGTGCCAGTTGCTGGCAAGCTCGCGCGGCTGCTGCGCGTGGCTCTCCTCGGCGGCACAAAGGATGGAACTAAGTAGAACGCAAAACTTGGTGATACTGCGATGCATCTTCATAAGGCGTTCTTTGTTTTGGGATGCGCCGGTGATCGCGAACTTCTAATCGCCACGCAGCTCCTTCACGCGAATGTTGCGAAATGAGACAATGTAGTTTGCCGGAGTGCAACTGCAGTCCGATCTTGCCTTTGCGAAGCCGCTGTCCAGAAGTATTCACCAAAATGATACCCAGTCGCCAGTCCTGGTTCCGCTACCATTGCGTACCAGTTTGTATCAATACGTAACAAAACAGCGAGGATAGCTGAGGATCCAGTGTCTCAGTCAGATTCCGCCGTTTGAGTACACGGACGTGTCACCCGAAAGCGAATTGACGAAGCCTGGATTCGCTTACCGGGGTGTTTACCTGCGGAGTTGGGGATACGGCATCGGAATGACCGCGTATGCGTCGTCCTCGCCTGCGATGAAGTAACCGAGCGGGCGCTCATTCTCGTCAGTGACCAACCAAGCATGGCGTGAATAGCTGTTTTGTTGGCGTTTCTCACCCGCGGCAAGCGTGGCGTAGTGCTTCAATTCACCGTTGCCAAAGCCAATCCAATACAGTTTGACCGTTGCCGCGGACTTGTTGACAAAAATGACCTGGCAGTTGATTCCATTTTCAGACCGGGCGGGGGCTTGCCGTCGGTTACTGACGACTATCCATTCCAACGAACTTTTTGGTTGTGGCTGTTTGGTCTCAGGTGGATAGCTTGACGGCAGCTTGCTGAGATCCATGCCCCGAACGATCTCAAGTTGAGGCAACGCTTTGGCCAACCGGGCCACACCTTGATCAGTGACTTCCGTGCGCCAAACATACAACTGCTTGAGCCCCTTGTTGCCCTTGAGTGTTTCTAGCGCCTGATCGGTGATCTTTGTTCCGTAGAGATTCAAGTACTCCAAGTTGGGCAAGTCACTTAAGTGCTGGATTCCCGCGTCGCTGATCGCGGTTCGCTCCAGGTGCAGGTACTTGAGTGCTTTGAGCCCGCGAAGCCTCGCCAATCCTTCATCGGTGACCTTGGTGTCGCGCAAGTTTAACCATACGACCTTTTTCAATTTGGCAACATGCATTAAACCCTGGTCGTTCAGGTCGCGTCCACGAAGGTGAAAGTCAACTTCCCAGGCACCTTGGATTGATTGAAGCTGTCCACCAATCTCTTCGATCGCGCGGATTGCCTCTGCCGTTTCATCCGCATGCGCGGTGGAGTTGACGACTGTCACAAAGGTCACTAGCCATAGCAACAGGTGTCGAATGGTGCACCTCCGGACGATAATCTTCGACGCTAGAACAGCGGCAGCGGCTGGCCACTGCAGATCCGCATGGGCCTCTTCTCTTCGTCGAGCAATTCCGTATGAGGATCGATTCCCAAGGCTTGCAACGTTGTGGCAATAAAATCAGCGGGACCGCAAGCGTCCGTTGCCGGCTGAGCTCCGTTGGAATCGCTGCTGCCGTAAACCTGTCCGCCACGAATACCACCGCCAGCCAAGAGCTGCGAATAGACGGCTGGGTAGTGATCCCGTCCGCGGTTCTTGTTGATTTTGGGGGTCCGCCCGAAATCCGTCATCACGGCGACCAGGGTTTCGTCCAAGGAGCCTCGTTGTTCCAAGTCGGTCAGCAGCGCGGAGAGTGACTGATCGAAAACCGGCAGCAGCCGTTTTTTCATCTTCGAGAAATGGTCACGATGGGTATCCCAATTGTCTCCACTCCCTCCGGCCAAATCACCCGCCCCAGCGTTGACTTGCACAATCGGGACACCTGCTTCGGTCAGCCGGCGCGCCAACAACATGCTCTGACCGCCAATGTGATCGCCATACATTACGCGGATACGAGGATCTTCGTTTTCCAGATCGTACGCCTCTTTGACCGGAGAACTGAGCAGCACGTCGGCTGCCATCCGCTGAAAGGAATCGTGGCGTTTGAACTCCGATGGCACGCCAACGTGTTTGTCCAGACCGTCGCGGAGCGACTGCCGGTTGACCACGCGATCCCGCGGAAGGTTCAGCGTGAGGTCCAACTCTCGATTGGTGTAGCGCGAAGTTCCGCCATAAGGTTTGCCGGCAGGCGTCTTCATCATGACGGGATCGTAGCTTGCCCCCAGCCAACCGCCGAATTGCCCTTGAATCAATGCTCCATTGTCATAATTCAAGTAGGGCATCGCGATCGCACGCGGCGTGCCATCACCCACGTCGCGAAACCTGGAAAGCATCGACGTTAGCGAAGGCCAATTCTTTCTGTCTTTCGCCTTCCCCATCGGCGCGGGTTGGCCCGTAATGCTCGTATAGAGCGCTCCCCCATGGCCACCCACGGTGTGATGCAAGGAGCGGACAACGGCCAACTTTTCAGAGTGCCGCGCAATTCGTGGAATGTGTTCGCAGGAGTGAATTCCAGGCGTTGCGGTGGCGATCGGT
>JANQOL010000860.1 GCA_028289675.1 Pirellulaceae bacterium | reverse complement strand
GGAACTTTGCCAGCGGCCTCGTCGGTCATGATCGATACACGTGTATCGATGTGCCACCCACCGGTTTCGTGGTCGCTCCGCTGGCAACGGTCGCCCCCGCTCGCGTCCGCCAGCCGTCGTTGGCGGAAGCCGGAGGGCTACTGAAAAACGAATTCCTGGAGGCGCAAATTGACACCTCACGGGGTCACTTACGCAGCTTGCACATTCCGGCACGGCGCGGAAATCGTCTGAGCTTGCTCGTCGCCTGGCGCACGCGGCAAGGTGATCAAACCGTCTACTCGGCCATGGATGCGACCGACGTGCGGATGCTCACCAGTTCCAATCTGTGCGGCTTGGTGCGTGCCCGCGGCCATCTACTTCAGTCCGGCAAAAAGATGGGCGAGTTTGAAGTCGACTACGAGGTCTGGCGCGGCAGTCGAATCATGGAGGTCACTATTCGTTTGTCGCATTTGGCCTCAATCAATACGGCAAATCCTTGGGCAGGTTGCAGTGTCTTGCGATTGGCCTGGCCTTCGGAAGCGGCACGGGTGATCGCGCACTCCGCCGGTCGCAGCGCACCCTGGTCCAACAGTTCGTCCGTGGCCCCGGAGCTAATCGAAATTGACGAGACGGCCTATCGCACTCATTACCTGACGGGAGGCCTGGCGTTTCACCGACGTAGCGGACGCCGTTTCCTAGACACCTTGCTACCGGTGTCCGGCGCGGACAACGAGCACCGGGTGGGCATCGCCGTGGATTTGCCGTACCCCAATCTCGCGGCCGCAGATTTCCTGGACCAGCGGTACGCGCTGCCCCTGACCGGCACACCGCCCCAAGCCGCCTCGGGCTGGTTCGTTCATAGCAACAAGAAAAACGTCCACGCCGACTTGGAAGCTCCATTGGTCAATGCAGCCGGGCAAGTTGTCGGATTGCGATTGTTCTTGACGGAGTCTGGTGGCAAATCGACTTCCGCCAATATCCGCTTGATGAACAATGTCGCCTCGGCCCAGCGCGTCGATATGCTTGGCAACAAAGTCAGCGAACTGAGTTGCCAAGGAGATCAATTCAGTATTTCACTACGCAGTCACGAACAAACGAACATCGACGTACTGTGGGCCAGCCCAGCCGAGTGACCGCAGGCCTTAGTTTGCTTTACCGACGCCGGTTTATCTCGTGTACAATTTGCGGCGGCCACCAGAGAACGCGACGATTTCTCAGCGGCTTTGCAGGCCACGCGTCCTGCCACCGGAACAACCGGTTGCGTGACAGTCATCGTGTGCCAACTGCAACCTAGTTTCCAAACAACCCATTTAGCGAAAGAGGATTCAATGGCCTTCAAATCACTAGTTGCAAGCTCCGTCATTGTACTCGGACTGACTTCACACCTAACCGCCCAAGAAATGCCGAAGCCCAGCGAGGAACACGGCATATTGAAGAAAGATGTTGGGGAGTGGACGATCGAGGGCAAGATGTTGATGCCCGAAGGAACCCAGGAGTTCAAAGCCGAAGAAAAAGTTGTCGCGATTGGCCAGTTTTGGACCGTCTCTCACTACTCGTCCGACATTCTGGGTGGCCTCAAAGGTTCACTTACCGTCGGTTTCGATCCAAAAACAAAGCAATACGTGGGAACTTGGGTGGATTCGCTGCAACCGACTCCGACGCGTATGAAGGGGACATACGACAGCAAATCCAAGACGATGACCTATGCCACCACAGGCATTGGTCTAGACGGTGAACCCATGCCCGGCAAGATTATCGTTCAGTACAAGAGCGACGACCGACACTTCTTCACCATGATGCACCAAGACCCCACCGGACAAACCGACAAGATGGTGAAGACGATGGAGATGATCTATACGCGAAAAAAATAGGGTGCATCGTCAACTGTCTTCCCTAAGCCCAGCTCAGTTGACACCTGCCGACTAGACTCCGTCGATTTACAATTCGATGCGCGAGCAGTTTCAGCGAGTGTTTTCACGGTGCCTTGGTACCGAGGGCACACTCGCGGACGCGCCGTGTTCGGGGTTGCTTCGTGGCTCCATTTCTTCCGGGCCGGTTCGCGACGGAACGTTTGCTAGCAACCCATTCGCGCTGACTAAGCCACTTTGTTTGCCAACTGCTCCCCCTTTGGCTCAAGCCGGACGTCCGGGCGCTCCGATTTTGACGATTAATGGAATTACACGGAAGGCTCTTCCTTTGCCGTGGTGCCAATAATCGGACCACCCTCCGGTTGGCGCCTACCGCACGGTTCAGGAGCGCGCCGAACCCGAGTTGCCTGTGCATCGCCAATTGAATCGTCGTACGCCGCTGCGAGACAACCTCGTCGGTCATATCTGTCGAAGGAAGCCAGTCGTGAACAAAACTACTGCCCATACTTCAGTGTCTTGCATGTTGCTCGGTCTTTCGGTGGCCTGCGCGTCGGGATGTGCGTCCATGAAGCCACCATCCCAGTGGTTCGCACAGGCGCCCCTCCAAGCGGAGTCGGAGAGATCGGAGAGCCTGGCGACGAAGTTGTCGAACACCAGCAAAGGCATCACCGGCCAATTCAAGTCAATGGGCTCGGCGGTTTCGAACGCCTACTCCAAAACCAAGCAGGCGGTGACATCCTCCTTCACCAAGAATGAAGCCGGGGCCGACCCAACCAGTCTGACGAGTATGCCAACCAATCTGGGTCCCGAAATCTGGGTCACCAACGGTCAACTGTATGAGTCGCAAGGTAACTTCCCGAAGGCTTTGGACAACTACACCAAGGCCCTAGAGTTGGAGCCGAGCAATGAAGCGGCGCTGTTGAGCACCGCGCGTTTGTACGCTCGACAATCGCAGCATCAACAAGCATCTGAGTTCTTCTCCAAGGCAATTGCAGTCAACCCAGACGCCGGCACTTACAACGAATTGGCTTTGGCTTACCAAAGCCAAAACAAGCCAGCCGAGGCCCAAGCGGCTGTCCGCCAGGCGATTAGCCAGGACGGCAAGAACGCTCGCTATCGAAACAACTTGGCCAGCATGCTGGTCAAAGGCGGTCGCTCGGACGAAGCCGTCAAGGAACTGCAGCAAGTATTTCCGCCGGCCGTGGCCAATTACAACGTGGCCTACCTGCATTTCTCCAATCAAAACATGGCTGCAGCACAACAGCACTTGCAAGTCGCTTTGCAACAAGATCCGAACTTGGCACAAGCCCGCGATTTGATGGCGCGTATTGGCAACGGCTCAACAGCTCAATCCGCCATGGCCGCTTACCAGACCGCGAACAACATCTATAAGACCGCCGAAGCACTTGTGACTCCAACCGTGCCTGCAAACCAAGCCATCTACCAACGGGCTCAGTCGCCGGCCTCGGGTACTACCGGTAACGGAATCCAACGGTAGTTGAGCCGAACTAACGCGGTGTACTCCGTTGACTGGTGACTAGATACTGCATCAACGAGGCCAGTTGTCGGTCGGACAAGATCTCACCAAAGTTGTCGGGCATCAATGACCGCTGGCCGATCTTTCGTTCTACGATCCGCGCTTCCGAAATGGTCTGCGCTTCTCCTTGAGCATTCGTCAGCATGACGCGCTGTTCGGTCAGCGGGGTCAGTAGTCCACTGACGATGGAATCGTCATCCAACAACAGCCGGGTCACCCGGAACGCTCGATCGACGTTACGGTTGGGCAGCAGAATGTCCTCGCCTAACCGCTGGACGCCGCGTACCACGGCACCATCCAACTGCGGCCCTACCAGTTTGCCGGCACCGGCCAATTGGTGGCAGATCGCGCAGTGCTGCTGATACAACTGCTGACCTAGCGCCAGATCCGCTTGATCCCATGGCAATTGAGCGAGCCGATGCTCAACGCGTTCCGCTAGTTGCTGCTCATCGACCGATGGGGCTTCCCGCTGCTGAAGATCTAGCCATTGGCTAAGCTCAGGTCCCAAAACACCGTGCAGGCCTTTCACGGCAGACGGACGAAGCGAACCCGATTCGAGCAAACGTTTCAAACTCCTTTGCCCCGACTGGGAACCAGCCAGGATTTTGGCCAGCCGCCTTGGCTGTTTGCCGGTCGCCGTAACGGCCAACTCCGTAGCCAGACGCATCACCAGTTCTTCGTGTTCAATGTGCTCTTCGGTCAAGCGAAAGAGATCCAACCGGTCCAAAGCTATAGCCTCGGACAATAACTGCCCTGCTAACGCGCGGCCCGCGCCCATTTCCAAATCGGCGGTAAGGCGTGCAAGGCTGCGCGGCCCTAACCCGGACCGAGATAGAGACGCCAGAAAACGCTGCTCGTGATCTACCAGGCAACCCGCTCGCGCCAAGCGCGAAAACGCTGGCAGCATCGGACTGAGTTTAGACGGGTTTAACTCGGGCACCGAAAACTGGCCAACGGCAATCCATGCATAAGCGGTATCGCTAACACCGTCAGTGATATGCAATCGCACCTGGTCGCCATGGACGGCCGCAGTATCCCAACGAACAAGCTGTGCGATGTCGCGGCGCGGTGGGAAAGCTTGAAACAGTCGCTCGCCTGTCGAGACACGGATCAAGCTGACGCGGTTTTTCCGATGGTCGTTCGATTCAGGATGGCCATTGTGACCAGCAATCCAAAATTGGATCTCTGCCGGACAAGGAAACGATTCAGAAATCAACTCTCCCAGGTAAGGTTCGCCCATGGTGTGACTGGACATCAAATCAAGCGACGCCGCGTCAGTGCTGGAGCGTGTTTGCAACTGCCACGACCGACCTTTCTCGTCTGCCCACCAATGCTGTGGCTGCTGTTCCAGCTGGGCAGCCAGTTGCATGACCAGTCCAGGTCGACTCGATTCTGTGGATTCGTATGTCGAGGGGTATCCGTCGAACACCAACCGCCGCGCCAGGTTCAACACCGGTTCAGGCGGCGAAGACTGTCCGGCACGGGCGCGCTCACAGAAATCAGCGGCCAACTCCGCCACGCGGCAAGCTGTTTGGACTTCCGTCGCCTCGGTCGGACGCGCTTGGGAAGCCGCCTCCAGGATCCAGTGCATAACCTGTGAAGCGTCAACCGTATCCGGCTGATGAGCGGCCAATAGGATCGCTCGGTCCAATTGTTCACCGTCGGCCTGCTTACCGCCGCCAATCCACTTCAAATAGGCATTGGTGGCCACCGGAGTGTGCGCGTGCGGCAAGGCTTCCAACAACAACTTCGCCTCAACAGATTGGGGCGGTGCATCGGGTGTCAGGGCCACGCCCAGCCGTTCTTCATCCAAGCTCTCCGCAGCTCGTAGCAGCGACCGCACTGCCAGCTTGCACACCATTTCCATGGCCGGATTTCGCTTGGCGGACGATTGCAGCGACAAAATTGCTTTGAGGTGCTTGAGATCCTTACCTTCTCCCAGAGTTTCGACCGCGGCCCGCACCACTTGAGGATGCACACGCTGTCCCTGACGAACGACATCGTCGACGATTT
The DNA here is from genome assembly GCA_028289675.1 of Pirellulaceae bacterium. GTDB lineage: Bacteria > Planctomycetota > Planctomycetia > Pirellulales > Pirellulaceae > Aureliella. The sequence goes on along the minus strand of JANQOL010000860.1, from coordinate 312 downwards.
TCTCGGCAAACCTATGCAACGGATGTCGCAGGTCTTTTGGCCAACGAGTGGCACCGGCCAGCACCTGCGTGACCGTTTCCGGATGAACATCCCGGATAGTCGCTAGCTGTGTGGTCGCATCCCGAACGTGCTGCAGCCGCAGTTCACCGCGCCGGAAGAGCACATGCAACTGGGCGGCTAACGGCAACTGCGCCAGATTAACCTGGAGCTGCGGACCGGCCAAATCTTTCGCGGCAACCAAATGCTCGACCTGTGAACGAATGCGGACCGGGTTGTCTGCCGCAGGTTCACCCAGCCGTCCCGCAACCGGTC
>JANQOL010000856.1 GCA_028289675.1 Pirellulaceae bacterium | reverse complement strand
AGCCGCCAGTATGCGTGCTGCCAGCAAGCCGGCATTCTTTGCTCCAGCGGTACCAATCGCCAGGGTGGCCACGGGGACTCCTCCAGGCATTTGAACAATTGACAGCAGCGAATCCAACCCGTTCAGCGTTCGACTCTTGACGGGCACGCCCAGGACGGGCAGCAAGGTGCTGGCGGCGACCATACCGGGTAGATGGGCGGCTCCACCGGCGCCGGCAATAATGACCTTCAGCCCACGACCTTCGGCGGATGTGGCGTACTGTGTCATCCACTCGGGCGTGCGATGCGCCGAAACGACCCGCGCCTCGTAAGGTATCTCCAGTTCGGCCAGCATATCAACGGCCGCCTGCATCGTTTCCTGATCGGAACGGCTGCCCATGATGACACCGACGAGTGGCGAGTCTGAATCCTGAGCGGGCATAAGGTGGTACTACCGACTTAACGGTTGGTGGAAGAGGCGAAACCTGAGCAATTCATCAGATCTAAAACGAAACGTGTCACACGCTTTCTGTTGCTGGTTCAGTCGGTTCGGTAGCATCTTGCGGTCGAAGCAGCGGAAACAGGATAACATCTCGAATGCTTCGTGAGTCCGTCAGCAGCATCACCAAGCGGTCAATGCCGATGCCCAATCCGCCAGCTGGCGGCATTCCGTTGCGTAGCGCGAGTACGAAATCGTGATCCATTTTCGCCATGGAGTCCTCGTCCGCCTGTCCGGCCAACTGTGTGCGAAATAGATCTTCTTGCAGCTGCGGATCATTTAACTCGGTATAGGCGTTTGCTAACTCCATACCATGCACGAACAGCTCAAAACGCTCGGCAACGGCGGGGGTGGTCGTCTTGCGTTTTGTCAACGGACAGATACTGGCGGGATAGTCAATCACGAAAACGGGGCCAACCAAGTGATCTTCGACCTTCTCCTCGAACACTTCGCTTTTGATGACATCCGGATGCTTGTCATTGGTATCCAGTCCTAACCGCTGGGCGAACGTGGCGATAGCTTGTTGATCGGTGGGATTCAGCCCGGTATGTTCCGCGAATAGATCGTCATAAGTACGTCGAGCAAACGGAGGTGTAAAGTCGATGGGCTGCTCGTTCCATTGCACTTGGTAGCTTTGCCCCGTTGCCTGCAAGGCGTCCACGATAATCTGCTCGGTCAATTCCATCATGACCTCGTAGTTCCCGAATGCCTGGTAGGCTTCCATCATCGTGAATTCAGGATTGTGACGCGGACTGATTCCTTCGTTCCGGTAGACGCGTCCCAACTCGTAAACACGTTCCATGCCTCCCACTAATAGTCGCTTGAGATGCAGCTCCAAGGCAATTCGCATGACCAGCGGCATATCCAACGTATTGTGGTGAGTCTTGAATGGGCGGGCCGCCGCGCCCCCGGCGATCGTATGCAGCGTGGGACCTTCGATTTCGCAGTACTGGCGGTTGGCCAACGTCTGACGAATGGACGCGATGATTTTGGTGCGCGCCAAAAAAGTATCCATGGCCCCGTCGTTGTAGGCTAGATCCAAATAACGTTGCCGCTGCTTGAGTTCCGAATCTCTCAAGCCCGCATGTTTCTCGGGCGGCGGTTCCAGGGTTTTGCACATGAAGTGCAACTTGGCGGCGAAAACCGTCAACTCGCCGCGATTCGTTCGTCCCAACCGGCCTTCCACGGCAATCCAGTCACCTAGGTCGTAGTGCTTGGTGAGTTCAAAATCCGTGTCGCCAACCTGCGCCTTGCCGATCATAATCTGCAGATCGTCCGTCCAATCCCGCAGCGTGATGAACTTGACCTTGCCCTGTTCGCGGAGCAGCAAAATGCGACCGGCGACGCGCACTTGCGGACCGATTTCCTCGCCTGGACCTTGCTCGGACTTCCACTGGCGATAATTGATTGCTTCGCGATCCTCGGCGGTGTCCATGGCCGGCAAATCGACCAGCGATCCCGATTCCAGCTGGAATTTCACCTCGCCCGCCCGTTGGCGAACGTCCGCATTCCAATCCCGATTCGGAAAACGTTGGCCCCATGGGTCGACGCCCATTTCCTCGATCTTGTGCAACTTGGCCAAGCGGGCTTCGTGGTGTTCTGACATGATTTATATCGGTGGAGACTGGATATCGCGGTCGCGTTTCAAAGCCGCGATTCTATCCGCCCAGCCCCGAATCGACGAGTCCTGGCGACCCCAGTAGATGTTGGCGGGTGGTGTTCAATTCACAGTGGCCTGGGTAGAACCAACAGGTCGGCTGTGCGCTGCCGCGCTTCG
>JANQOL010000851.1 GCA_028289675.1 Pirellulaceae bacterium | reverse complement strand
AATCTTGACGAGACGTTCGCCATCGATCCCGAGACGGGCGAAGTGCGGGTGGCCAACGCGGCGGGGTTGAACTATGAGGTGCATCCGGTCTTCAACTTGACGGTTCGCGCCACCGATGCCGGCAATCCGCCTCAACAAGCCCAAGCGAACTTGCGTGTTGAACTGACGGACGTCAACGAGGTTCCGATCATCGTGTCCGAAGCTTTCCAGGTGGATGAGAACGTGGCAGGCGGTCACGTCGTCGGTCAGTTGGAAGTCGACGAGGCGGACGCGGGGCAGACCATCACCTGGACCAAATTGGGCGGTGACGGTGCGTCTTTGCTGGACGTTGATAGCCAAGGCCAAATCCAGGTAGCCGCTGACGCGGTTTTGGACTTTGAATCGACCTCCACGTACACGCTGGAGGTCCGGGCCACCGATTCGGGGACTCCGCCATTGTCATCCACCAGCACCGTCACTGTGCATGTCCAAGATGTTAACGACGCACCGACCATCGAAGTCCAGGAGTTTTCCGTGGCCGAGAATTCGGCTTCGGACGTTCCCGTGGGCACCGTGCAGGCCGCTGACGAGGATGAGGGACAAGTTCTAACTTACGCGTTGCTGTCGGGACCGTACGCTGGTGCGTTCAATATTGATCCAAACACCGGCGCACTGAGCGTGGCCGAGGACGCCAACTTAGACTTCGAAAATCAACCGCGGCCAACGGTCATGGTTCAGGTGACCGACTCGGGGGCGACTCCGCAGACGGCTGCCGCGGAAATCACCGTGCAGCTAACCAACGTCAACGAGGCTCCCGACGTTTCCGCCGGTAGCTTTTCGGTCGCCGAAAACAGTGTGGCTGGTACGGTGATTGGCGATCTTCAAGCCAGTGATCCAGACGCCGAAGACGTCTTGAGTTTCGAACTGGTGGAGCAGTCCCTGGCCTGGCTGGCGGTCGACGGCGAGACCGGTCAAATTGTGGTTGCCGAAGGAGCGGCCATCGATTTTGAATCTCAGCCTGACATTACCGCTGTGGTTCGTGTTACGGACGCTCAGGGTCTGATGGATGAAGCTACCATCAGTGTGTTTGCGACGGACGCCAATGACGCGCCACAGCTGGCACAGGCGATTGCCGACACAAGTGCGGAAGTGGGTGTACCTGTTGAATATGTGATTCCATCCGAGACCTTCGTGGACGAGGATCTCAACGACGAGCTGCGTTACGTGGCCACGACCGCGACCGGATTCTCGCTGCCCGCGTGGCTGGCCTTCGATGCGACTACTCGCACCTTCTCCGGCACAGCTCCAGCCGAGCAAGTCGGATTGCTGCCCATCAGAGTGTCGGTTGCCGATCGTGAGGGTGCGACTGCGGAAGACGTCTTTGATTTGGACGTGCAAGCCCAAGCCAATTCTTGGCACAATTCGCAGACGCCCAGTGACGTTAGCGATGATGGCTTTGTGACGCCGATCGACGCGTTGATGGTGATCAACTATCTGAACCAGCAGCAATCGGGCGGTGTACCTCCGAATACTCCTCCAGAATTCGGATACGTCGACGTTAACAATGATGCTTTCGTGACGCCGATCGACGCACTAATCGTGATTAATGAGATTAATCGCAACGGCTCGGGGGAAGGTGAGGTCGGTCAGCCCTTGGACTGGGCACCACTGGTCGAGTCCTACGCTGATTGGTCCGATCCAGAGGAAGAGCGCGATGCTCGGGCCGCCGATTTGGCCATGTTGGAAGTGCTGTCGGGTTAGTCGCAGACCGGATGACAGCTAGTCGCAGACCGGATGACGCAGAGCAGACCGAGAATGAAAGAGGCGTCGGTGGGAGTCGAACCCACGAATAATGGATTTGCAATCCACTGCCTTAGCCACTTGGCTACGACGCCTTGATTGAGGACCTTAACCTGGGGTTAAGGGGATATTCTCGATCTCAGAGGCTGTGTACGGCACTTCACGCTCAATACACAGTTCTAATGTGGGCGATTTTGACCGTCAAGACCGACCCTGCCGGTTATATCGGCTGAGTCGCCTCGGCAACTTTGGCGAATTTCTTGCGACCGGCGCGGTCTAAACGCGGTCGGCTCTCCACCGGACTTTTCTTAGCCCCGTTTTCATCAGCGCGACTTCACCTACACTGACGGGGTCGAGTCGGGGGAACGAATCCCGCCTAGCCTGTTCACGGCCCAATCTTCCGACGCCGGCTTGTCGAAAGATTCGGCGCGGCCGCAGCCAACCAGAGCGTGTAGAAAGTTAGAGCAAAGATGAGCGAACTGTGTGATTTTGGATTGATTGGTTTGGCCGTCATGGGTGAGAACCTGGCCTTGAACGTCGAGAGCCGGGGCAATCGAATCGCGGTGTACAACCGGACGACGGAAAAGGTGGACAACCTGATTCAGGGACGAGCTCAGGGCAAGAACTTTGTCGGCTGCCACTCGATCGAACAGCTGGTCGCTTCGCTGAAGAAACCCAGGCTGGTCATGACGCTGGTCAAAGCGGGTCCGGCCGTGGACGCACTGATTGATCAATTGCTGCCGCATTTGGAACCGGGCGACGTCATCATTGATGGTGGCAATGAGCACTACACCAACACGGAGCGGCGGACGAAGTACGTCGAAGAAAAGGGATTGCTGTTTGTCGGTACGGGCGTTTCCGGCGGTGAAGAGGGCGCACTGAAGGGGCCCAGTTTGATGCCCGGCGGTTCGCCGGCGGCCTGGCCGTTGATCAAGCCCATCTTTCAATCGATCAGCGCCAAAGTCGGTCCCAATGATGACATTCCCTGCTGCGAATGGGTGGGCCCAAGAGGTGCGGGACACTACGTCAAAATGGTCCACAACGGGATCGAGTATGGCGACATGCAACTGATCTGCGAGGCCTACCATATCCTCAAGGAAACCGCGGGTCTGACAAACGACGAGTTGTACGACGTGTTCGATGAGTGGAATCGGGGTGAGCTGCAAAGCTACTTGATTGAAATATCGCGCGACATTTTCAGCGCCAAGGACGATCAACCCGATGGCGAAGGTTACTTGGTCGATCAGATTCTGGATACCGCCGGTGCCAAGGGTACTGGTAAGTGGATGAGTCAGTTGGCGCTCGACCTAGGCGTCCCGAGTACGTTGGTCACGACCGCCGTTTACGCGCGGGGGCTGTCCGCGGTCAAAGAGGCACGCGTACGAGCTAGCAAGGTATTGCAAGGACCCGCGGACGGAGATAACCCCAATTTTGCGTCGGCCGCTCAGCAGTTGATCGGAGATCGCGCGGCCTTCGTGGAAGCCGTTCGCAGGGCACTCTACGCCTCCAAGATTTGTAGCTATGCCCAAGGGTTTGTCCAATTGCAGGCGGCCAGCCAGGAACACGACTGGGGATTGAACTACGGTGACTGCGCGCTCTTGTGGCGAGGAGGCTGCATCATTCGCGCTCAATTCCTGGATCGCATCAAAGAGGCGTTTGACGAGCAGCCGGACCTGGAAAACTTGTTGCTGTATCCGTACTTCAAGCAGATCATTGATGACAGCCAAGCTGCCTGGCGAGCGGTCATCATGGCGGCCACGCAGTTGGGTGTTCCGACCCCAGCCTTCTCGGCCGCCTTGGGCTACTACGACAGCTATCGCCGCGAGCGATTGCCGGCCAATTTGCTGCAAGCCCAGCGAGATTACTTTGGCGCGCACACCTACAAACGCGTGGATCGCGAAGGGACCTTCCATTCCGAGTGGTTGGATCTACGCAAGCAACCCAGTTGATCTGCTTGGTGCAGCCCAGGCCAGTCGTTTCGTGTGGGACTGTCGACGTGAGTGACTTTGACGGAAGGAGCCGATTGTGGCACATACGATAGTAATCTTCGGCGCGTCCGGGGACCTCACGAGCCGCAAGCTGATTCCCGCGCTCTATCGCTTGCATCTGCGAGATCGCCTGCCGCCGAACACGAAAGTTGTCGGTGTGGCCCGCAGCCAATTCAGCGATGATGGCTGGCGCGAACAGTTGGCGGCTACCACGGCCAAATTCGTGGGTGGTGAATTCGACACGGACGCTTGGCAGAAGTTTGCGCAGTCCGTCCATTACTGTCCCGGCGACATTCAGTCCGCCGAAGACTTCCAAACTTTGGGCATGCGTTTGTCCGAGCTGGAAAATGGCCGCTCCGCCGAGCGCGTGTACTACGTGGCCACCATGCCTCAATTATACGAACGCGCGGCGGCCCAGCTGGGCCAAGCGGGTTTGGCCGACGACAGCCAAGGCGCGCGACGAATCGTGATCGAGAAGCCTTTTGGCACCGACCTGGCAACTGCTCGCCAGTTAAATCAATCCATCTGCCAGGTATTTCGCGAAGACCAGGTGTATCGAATCGATCACTATCTGGGTAAGGAAACGGTTCAGAACATCATGGTCTTGCGCTTCGGCAATTCCATTTTCGAACCGCTGTGGAATCGCAGCTACATTGAACATGTCCAGATTACGGTGGCGGAAGAGGTGGTCGTTGGCCGGCGGGGCGCCTACTACGATGGTTCAGGCGTATTGCGCGACATGTTCCAAAACCACCTGTTGCAGTTGATGATGGTTACGGCCATGGAGGGTCCGGTCAAATTCAACGCCGATTCCGTGCGGGACGAAAAGGTCAAAGTGCTGCGGGCTGTGCGTCCGCTGGTCGGTGCCGATTTCGAATCGTGCGGCATTCGCGGCCAATATGACGGCTATAAGCAAGAAGAGGGCGTCGATCCGCATAGCCAAACCGAGACGTTCGCGGCGCTGAAGTTGCATATCGACAATTGGCGCTGGAAGGACGTACCGTTTTATCTGCGCAGCGGCAAAGCGCTAAGCTGTCGCACGACTCAGATCGTCATCGACTTTCGTGAGCCCCCGCATCTGCTTTTCGGAGAGGGCCGTAGTTCCACACCTCAGGCCAATCGACTCGTCATCCAGATTCAGCCGGCCGAGGGAATTCAGATTCACTTTCAATCGAAAGTACCCGACCAGGAAATGTCCATGCGGCAAAGTCAACTGGATTTCCGCTTTGACGCCGGCGGAGCGATGCCTGACGCTTACCAGCGTTTGTTGCAAGACGCGCTGCAAGGGGATGCCAGCTTGTTCGCCAGAAGCGACGAAGTCGAACTAGCTTGGGAGATCATCGACCCCATCATTGCCGCCTGGCGCGGCGACCAGGCTCCGGCCATGCACGGCTATCCGCTGGGCGGCTGGGGACCGACCGAGTCGACCGAGTGGATGCACCAGCAGAATCGGGCTTGGTTCGACGTGTGCCCGGTGATTCATTAGAGTCGCCGCTGCTGGGGCAGTGCCTCCTGCTGGCTGAATCGTCAATCGACGGAAAATACGGTATAAACGACACTTCTCGGTGACGCCACCGCCTAGATGCCCACACGCCTCGGCGCATGAGTTGTTGCTTGCCCAGTGACTTGGTGCAGCAGGTGGTCAAGGCGGCGATGGCCAGTTGGCAGGGGATGATCACGATGTCCCTTCCGGACGACTTGCGGAGACTCCTGTTCACGCTTGCAAGTTGCAAACTAACCAGCTGGCTAGTTCGACTCGCGGGAGTGCGAACTCGAAGCGAGACGTTCACTGAGAAGCGTTGTAACCACACCTCGTACTGGACCGCGCCCTCAGACTGATCTGAGAACCGTTGGCTGGTTCTCTGTCCAGATGACTTTCGTGCTGCAGATCGGCGTTGACCGGCCTGTGGCGTATTGTGTGCTCTGTTGGACATCCATGGCTGGCATCAATGACATCGTAATTACCGGCTTGGGCTGCGTGACGCCTATCGGAGTTGGCTGTGACAGCTTCGGTGACGCTTTGCTGGCTGGAAAATGCGGGGTCGGGGAACTGCATGTCTTGGATGGTTCAGCGCCGGTGACGCTGTACGGAGCCACTGTGCGCGATTTCGATGCCAAGCAATACGTGACGCCCCGCAAAGCTTTGAAAGTCATGAGCCGCGAGGTCCAGACGGCCTACAGCGCGGCTCATCTAGCTTGGACGGACGCCAACTTCGATGTCGAGCAATTGGCGCCCGATCGTGTCGGTGTGGTCTACGGTTCGGAGATGATTCCCGGCGAGCTGGCGGAGGTGGCTGGAGCCGTTCAGGCGTGCAAATCCGACGGCCAGTTTCAGCCTGCGGCCTGGGGCAGCACGTTCGGGAAGCAGATTTATCCTTTGTGGATGTTGAAGAATCTACCCAACATGCCCGCTTGCCACGTTGGCATCGCCGCAGACGCACGCGGTCCCAACAACACGATCGCGCTGGAAGAGGTGAGTAGTCTGCTGGCCTTGAATGAGGCGGCCATGATGATTGAACGCGACCAAGCAGACGTGATGATCGTTGGCGGCGTGGGAGGGCGCATCAGCCCAACCCGGCTCGTCTATCGCTTGCAGCAGTTCTACGACCGCGGCTCTCAAGCCAACGGCCGTTCGAGCGGGCCCCGTTGCCGCCCATTCGACACAGACCGGGCGGGAATCGTACCGGGCGAGGCAGCCGCGACCTTGATTCTCGAACGCCGCAGCCACGCGGTCGGGCGTCAAGCTCGCATCTTGGGCCGCGTCTGTGGTTTTGCAAGCCGTTGGTCGGCACCCGCGGCGCCGTACGCCGGCAGCCGGCAAGCCATTGCTTCGGCGGCAGCGGCGGCCATGCAGGCTGCGGGAGTTCAAGTTGCTGACTTGGATCATATCAACGCTCAGGGTTTCTCTCAGGCAGTTTTGGACATTGAAGAGGCTCAGGCGATCAGGCAAGTGGCTCCCAATACGCCTGTCACTGCATTGTCCAGCTACTTTGGAACTTGCGGCGCGGCTGCTGGATTGCAGGAACTACTCGGCAGCCTGATGGGCTTGTCGCGCGGACGCCGGCTTCCGACGTTGGGGCACGAGCAGACAGACGAGCGTTGTCCGGTGCAGGTTTGCCAGGAGCAACAAAGCGCATCGAGTCCGTATTTTCTGAAGCTAAGCTACTCCATGTTGGGACACGCTGCCGCAGCCGTCATCGAATGTGAAAATTGAAGTCGTGAGTCGAAGGCGCAGCCCGGATACTTCGCGCCGGTTCGCGAGCTCCAGCGAAAGTACAGACGCACACGCATGTTAAGATAATTGTAAGAAGGATGCGCACATTAGCCGCAGTGCGATAGCACGCGGTTCGCCCGGCGTTGTGGGAAATCGCGTGCTATGGCACTGCAGCTAATGCAGAATTCGGGCTAGCCGCGAGTTGGCCTCAGATTCGATCGGACCGGCCGATAGCGCTCCGCTCATGGATTATCAAACAGAGCCGAGTGCGAGCAAGCGAACAGTTTACGTAAGACAGGACGCATAGTTTGTCTACGGCTCCAGACTTTTTGCGAGTTGTTATCGATGAGCCAGACGTCTGTCCTTATTTACCGGAGCAGACGGCGCGGTTGCCGCTGAGTCTGCCAGCGCGGCGCGTGACACCAGAGCAGGTCGACCAGCTGTTGGCGAGTGGCTATCGCCGTTCGGGTTCGTTCTTCTACCGCACACGTTGTCCGAATTGTTCGGCCTGTGTGCCGCTACGTGTTCGGCCCGTCGATTTTCGCGCTTCGCGTTCGCAGCGCCGAGTGTGGAAGCGTGGGCTGCGTGAACTGGAGTGTCGGTTGGGGCCAGCGCAGGTTTCTCCCGAACGTGTGAACTTGTTCAACGTCCATCGCTCCCAACGGAATTTGGACCATGGCAATCCGCCCGCCGATCAAGCCGACTACGAGTCTTTTTTGCTGAGCGCGCCGCTGGAGGTGGTGGAGCTCAGCTTCTGGTACGGCGACCGGCTAATTGCGGTTTCCATCACGGATATCGGGGCCACCAGCCTGTCCGCGGTGTATTGTTTTTTCGATCCAGCTGCGTCCCGCTTCAGTCCGGGGACCTACGCGATTCTGACGCAGATTGAACTGGGACGCCGGTGGCAAAAGAAATGGGTCTATCTGGGGTTCTACGTCGCCCAAAACCGGCATCTGAATTACAAGGCCCGCTACCTGCCGCACGAGCGGCGGGTTCACGGAGTTTGGAAAGTTTTTCCCGAAGGTTGTGATTCAGGTTCATTCGCCTTGCCTCCAGTAGTCGATATCTGATAGTTGGAAGACGGTTCTCCTTCTTACTTCGACATTGAGGCCACAACCTGCAACGCAGCGCGCGTTTTCGTAGGGGAATCGCCAGCACTGAAATCGACTCGAAAATCGCTTGTAGCGTTTAAGGATCGGGTTCTTCAGTTTGCTGTGGCCGAATGAGTCGCAAGCGGCTGCCTGGCAGTCGCGTGTCGCCCAAGCCAGTGCCGATCGCGCGTGCGGCAAGTGCAAGAGCTTCCTGAGCAGCTTGCCTTTTCGTGTGGACGGTTTTCGGGTGGTTTAGCAACCAATTCGCGAATTGGTACAAGCCATGCGCCCGTGCGGCTCGCACTGAGGAATTGGAGGACAGGATATGACTGCTGTCGTTTTTCCGCTCATGAGGAGCGTGCTCTTTCCGCTCATGCTGTCGGTGCCTTTATCGAGTGCTGGGACCGGCAGGGCGATTCACGATCGTGTCGATTTAATCGAACTCAACCACTTCTATGATGACCTGGGACGACATCAGTACGACCAGGTCATTTTTTATGAGTGGTCACCGGACTACTGTCGCTTCCACGTCATCGCTTGGTGCTTGGTGGAAGACGACCAGGGGCGGATGCCTAAGCGCGAGGCTGGCAGCCGAGAATATGTCGTTCGTTGGTTCGACCGAGATTCGAAGATTCAGCGTGAAGTGCGTTCCAAGCTGTACCGCGAAACTTGGAGTCAGGTTGATCCGGAACGCGCGAACAAAAAGCTGATCGACGAAAAGTACCGTGTCAGTTTGCTGCGCGTGACTGACTGTCGTTTGCACTGAGCGTTCGAACTGAAGGCTGGCATTTCTACCGCCGCCGCTCATCCTGCCAGCGGCGCGATTTGCCTTCGCTACGTGGCAGGCTGCCGGGTTCTACCAGGTGTACTGGGATGCGCAGGCCCAGTCGCGTGTTGAATCGCTTTTCTAGTTCGGCACGAGCCTCCGCCGGAGTCTCGACGTCCGGAGCCTCGATATCGACGCGAAGCTGGTCCAAGTCATCTTGGTGGGAGATGACCACTCGGTACTCGTCAATGGAGTCCATCTCGCGAACGAGTGCATCGATGCTACTGGGGAACATGTTGACGCCACGGATGGTCACCATGCTGTCGGCGCGGCCCACCACACCGTCGGGCAGCCACAGAAAACGACAAGGGCCCGTGTCGGGGCGCGTGGAGCGGACGACATCCCCGGTGCGATAGCGGAGAACAGGCGCTCCGCTGCGCAGCAGCGAGGTCAGGACCAACTCTCGCAGGTCTTCATCAGATTCCTGGGGCTGGTTGGATACCGTCTCGACGGGCAGTAACTCGGCGATGAAGGCAGCCTCAATGACATGCAGACCGGGTTGTTCGGGCCAACCAAAGCCCCACGGGCCAATCTCCGTTGCACCGCTGTGATCGACCACCGATGCCTGCCAGGCTTGTTCGATGCGGGCCCGGACGCTGGGAATACTGCCGCCGGATTCTCCGGCGACGACTAATCGTTCGATTCCCAACTGCCGCAACGGGAAACCTTCTTGTTCGGCCACATGTGCCAGGTATAGGGCGTACGATGGTGTGCAACAGACGACGTTGGCACGCGATTGCCGCATGAATTCCAGCCGCGCCAAACTGGATAGTCCTCCTCCCGGAATAACTGCCGCACCGCGATCGACGCACGCCTGATGGGCACTCCAGAATCCAATAAACGGGCCAAACGAAAAGGCTAAGAACACGCGGTCGCGAGGGGAAATCTCGGCGGCTTCCAGCACATGCTGCCAAATCCAGGACCAGCGTCGCCAGTCGTCGGCCGTATCCAATACCATCAGCGGATTGCCCGTTGTGCCGCTGGTGCGATGCACGCGGGAATAAGCGTCGGCTGGGAACGTGTGATGCCCACTGATGCCTTGCGAGTCCTCGGCCGCGCTGGTGACCAATTCCGATTTGGTAGTTAGCGGCAAATCGGCCAGCTGATCCAAGTGCCGTAGCTGTAGCGTTTCTGTACCGAGTTTTTGGCGATAGAGTCGATTGCCTGGCAGAATGGTGGCCAACAACTGGTTCAACGTTTGTAGCTGCCAGGAGGAAAGTTCATCCCAGGTCCATTGCCAGCTGGTCCGAATGTCGGGCAGCGCTTCGCCGGTGAACGATAAACCCATCGCCGAAGCATCACTAGCGTTTCCCACAGGTTGTTTGTTCCGGGCCCCAGGCCAGTTTGCTGTCGTTTGCTTAAGAATTGGTCACAGCGCGTAGGCAAAGTGATCTCGCGGCTGCGTGTGGACAACAGCAGAGAATACAGAATCGGTTCACGAACCTCCAGGGTCGGCCGCCGCTTCGCTGCCAGCACGTTGGTGCATGCCGTAGAAATCTTGGCGTCAGACGTGCGCCAATTGTGAACTGGCTACTAAAATGCTCGACAATGACTGCCAACGAAAAGTAAACTGCATTTTTCCGCTGATCCAAGTCGCGGTCCGCGTGATTTGAATTTGCCAACCGCACAAGGAGCCTTGCCATGTCTCAAAAACATCGCCTTCTCGCGAACGAAACCTGGGCAAACTCAGCGCAGCACGCCATCGGCACCTACAGCCGCCGACAGTTCGCGCGTTACCTGTCGTTCGGCGCCGCCATGTTGGCGACTCCCGGCGCCTTTGCCGAGGAGCTTATGCAGACCCCAGGCATGGCAGAGGGGCCGTTTTATCCGGACAAACTTCCCTTGGATACCGACAACGATCTGTTAGTAATCAACACGGCCATTCGGCCGGCGGTCGGCGAGATCACGCATCTGTCCGGCAAGATCTTGGATGAGCGCGGTCAACCGGTACGCAGTGCCTTCGTCGAGATTTGGCAATGCGACAACAATGGTTCTTACCTGCATTCCAGCAGCAGCAACCGCACCAAATACGATACTAATTTTCAAGGCTATGGACGATTCATGACCGATCGCCAAGGTCGCTACTATTTCCGCACCATCAAACCGGTGCCCTACCCTGGCCGCACACCGCATATTCATTTCGCCGTCAGTCACAACGGTCGGCGGCTGTTGACCACGCAAATGTTGATTAAGGGGAACCCGCAGAATGAGCGCGACGGTTTGTATCGTCGTATTCAAGATCCCGAGCAGCGCAAGTTGGTCTTGGCGGACTTCAAACCGATTCCCGATTCGAAACTGGGGGAGCTGTCGGCCAAATTTGATTTGGTGCTGGGGCATACGCCGGACGAGAACGCGGATCAGATCAAAGGTGGTATCAGCCAGCCTTTAGTGCAGCCCGGATAAATCGGCACAGCTTGGAGAACCTGTGCAGCTGGTTGCTCAAGCGCAACCAGCTTTGGGAATCGCTGCCTGATATCTAACGCAACACGGAAGTGGTGGCGCCTGACTGGGCCGTACCCATCACAGTTTGTTCGGTCGCCGTGAATTCCGCCCACACGGGCAAGTGGTCCGAGATCTTCTCCGCCTCGGCCAACTGGACACCAAACATCTGCTCCAAGTCGATGGTTCCAGCGCGCCCGGTGAATTCACGGGTGGTTTGGCGATCGACCAGAATGTTGTCCAGCGTTTTGTTGCGTCGGGTATTGGTTGGAATGCCGTTGATGAGTGGTTCAAATGACGGAATCTGCCCCAGCTTTTGCATTTTGTTGGGGCCCGCGTTGAGGTCTCCCAGCAGCATCACATCGTCCTCGGGGTACTCGTACTGGCGCACATTGACGTATACGTCGGCCAAGACGTCCAACTCGTAGGTGATCTCGTCGGGATCGGTATGGATGTTGATCAGCGTAAACTGGAACGGCGCACTTGGGCTGCGCGTTTGGAAGCGGCCGACAAACGGTTCGCGATGCAAGATGTCGCGATCGTCCTGGACGACGTAGCTGAAATCCGGTCCACCTTGAATGCGGTTTGTGTCAAAGACAAATGCGTACTGTTCGTAGTAGCCACTGGCGGCACGGCCGATACGCGGACTGATGGCGTACGAATAGCGTGCTCCCTTGGAGTTGACCAGATTGACCAGAGTAGGCAACGTGTTTTGATCTTTGCTGGTGATTTCCTGCAACGCAATGATGTCAAAGCGACGAATGATCTCGGCGAAGCGCTCCATGACGATTGGTTTTTTTAGCTTGCTGGGTCCCAAGCGTTGCATGTTGAAACTACCCACCAGAATCGTCGCGTTGGTGCGTTCGGGTATTGAAGCGGAGTACTGAGTATTGCCGCTGGCAGTCGATTCTGTTCCACCGTTCAAAGGTGTTTGGATGGAGTTTGGATCGCATCCCAGGTAGCCACCCAATCCAATGAGTAGCAGGACCATGAGCGGGTAGAATGGCAGTCGTCGCATCCCATCGCCTCCTTGCTTTGGGAAATTGTGCTGTGCCCAGCCGGGGTTAGTGCAGCTGGGATGGATGTGCGGCTAGCGGGAGCCGCACGGACGGTTCACTTGTCGCATCAAAGAATGGGTTTCAAAAATTCCTGAAAAGCTGTTCACACTAGAGGTGCGGCGTTCTAGGCCGCCAGCTTCTCCAGGGTGCTAGTGGCAATGCGTTGCAAGCGCGCGTCGTCGCTGACACTTGCCTGCCTAAGTGCCTCCAGCGATGTGGGCGTCAATTCGCCCATCTCGCTCAGAGCCAAAGCCGCTTGCTGTCGGACTCCCGTGTTCGGATGTTTGGCCAGTGTTCCGGCCAAGGCTGACTGGTGTTTGGCATTCGAACCGCCCAGCCGACCGAGTAGCTTGCACGACCAACTGGCAACGACGGGTGACGCATGTTCGCAATGCTGACATAGCGTATTCGCCAGCTCGTCCGGTGGACTTGCAATGGTCTGCAATGCGTCGTTTGTCCAGGCTCGCAATTCTTCGTCTTCCGCCAGCAGCGTCAGCAACAGTGCTAGCGCTTGTCGCGCTGCGGCTTCGGGATCACCCGCCAATCGCTGGACTTCTTCCAAGGTCAACGGAGGGGGATCGGACATGCCTAGATTCACCATATGTTCTGATTAGCTCTTACAACGTCAGACGATTAGCCGCTGGTTACAGAATTCTGAGGCACGTATCAAGGCCATTCTGCCGGAGTGGCTTCGGCGACTTGCTGCCCAAACCGTACCGCGTCGGCGAGAGATTGATATGGCTTCTCTTCGGGTAGCTGGCGTACATTGCGCCGCGTTGATATCGCGTTCATCAGCGAAACCTCCAGCATCGAAGTCCGCACGCGTGCCGCACGTTTCAAAATTGATCTTGGTCATCTCGATTGGCCTGTTCGCTACGCCCTGTCCAGCACAGCGGAGCGGGGTTGGCGATGCCAGCGCACCGATCGACAATGCCGCGCGGCTCTTGGCGTCGGCAAATGCTGGCGATGCTTCCCTCAACGGCATCGCGGTCGTATCGCCCGATCGCCTGTGCGCCGTTGGTAATCACGGGACGATTTTGGTTTCTGACAACGCCGGACGCACTTGGCGACAAGTTTCATCGTCGGTGATCGCCAATCTACATGCGGTTCGATTTCAAGATTCAGAGCGTGGCTTGGCGGTTGGCGGCAGCATTGGCAATTATTCCGGCACCAGCCGCGGTACGATCCTGCGAACTGTGGACGGAGGTTCCAGCTGGGAGAAAATCGAAACCGATTTACCGCGTTTGCGTGGGTTGCAATTCGATGGTGGCCGGCTTCTCGCTTGGGGAGACTACTGCACCAACCGCCGGACGGGGGTTTTCCAAAGTGTCGATGGCGGTGCGAACTGGCACGCCGTGCGTCTGCCTCTGGGGCATGTAGTAGCCGCCGCCATGCCGACTTCCCACGCCACCAATCAGGCTCCATCGGGTGCCGCCGGTTCTGTGTTGGCCACCGACATGTTGGGCCGAACACGGCTACAACCTGCGTTGAATCAACTGCCGGTCGATAGCCGCCTGGACGGTACATCCATTCACTGTTTGCATCATGCGGGATCGCAATGGCTCGCTGGCGGCGAACAAGGCCGGCTACTGCGCAGTTCTCAGGGGCGTCAGTGGTCAGAAGTGGAACTACCCATCAGCTCCGAAGCTGTCCGGCTATGCCGCTGGAAATGGATTTCGCAGACAGGGGCGGACCTGTGGTTGGGTGGATACCCTGGGTCCATCGTGTTGCACAGCAGCGACCGGGGGCAGACTTGGCACAAACAGCGGACCGGATCCTCGCTGCCATTGCATGACGCCGCCTTCCTGGACGCTCGGCGAGGTTGGGCCGTAGGCGCCTTGGGAGTTATCTTGGCCACTCGCGATGGTGGCCAGAATTGGTATCCACAGCGCAATGGCCAGCGTCGTCTGGGCGTGTTGGCCGTGACGGCTGATAGCCAAACGGTGCCCTGGTCATTGCTCAGCGCGGCGGCCTGGGACAATCAAGTTTCGGTCGCGGCTACTGTGCTGAAATTGCACTCAGATCCGGGGGCCACCGCCGATTTCTTGCCCAGCCAAGCGATGCAGCTTCAGTCCATCGCACCTCAACTGGGCATCCAACTACAGTCGTGGCGGCGTGGTCCCGAGGTGTTGGATCTTGGTGCTGGGCATGCTGGTGCTGGGGATCCTAGCGCTCGGGATGCCGCGCAGCCAACACTGGCGGAACTGGCTAGCCTGTTGATGACCTGGCGTCCGAATGTGCTGCTTACTGACGATGGAGACCGCTCGACAGGCTCGGGCGCAGATCTTTCCGCTCAACTGATTGCGGCCATCGAGCTGTGCGCGGCAGCCCAAGGCCAGCTGTGGCAAGAACTGGATCTGGCACCGTGGCAGGTCGACAAGCTGGCGACGGTCACGGATCGTGAACACGCTCAGTACAGCGAACAGAGTCAACGTGTCTTGCGGACACTGGGATTGGCGATTTGGGATTTACTGCTGCCACTGCCGCCGCGGCAGCGCCAAGCTGTTTTGCGCACCGACGCTCTTACCCAGTGGAGTCGCGCGCAAAACAAAGCATCCTCAACTTCGCTCCTGGGCGGAGTGCCACCCAGCTCGAATAGCCGGCGAGAGCTGACGGTCTCCGATATTGGCAACTATCAATTGGTGATGGGGCGTGTCCATCGTCACAAGTCTCTGTCTCAATTGGCCAACCACGACGGTAACTTGGAACGCTGGCGGGCGGATCTAGATTTTCTAATTAGCACGCTACCAAACCGAGAAGTGCAGCCGTTGCTCTGGCAACTGACCCAGGAACTGCAAACACAGGGTGACCATGCGCGGCAACGCCTAGTTTTAGAACGCATGGTCGACGGACAACCTCGGCACGATGGTGCGGTCTGGGCGAGTATGCAATGGTTGATGTTGACTGGCAGTGATGAAGTCGCGGCCTGGCAGCAGGCCGGCGCCGCGCGTCAACCCGCCAAGCCGATTTCCACTGCGCAGCGTTCGGCAAATCCTGCGCAGCGTTCGGCAAATCCTGTGCAGCGTTCGTCGGATCCCGCGCAGCGGTCATTGGACCCCGCACAGGATAGGCGGCCGGAGTTGGAAAATGGACCCTGGAACGCCACGCCATTTGGTTCGCAAGTCGTTCCTGCTGCTGCCGTACAGTTGGTTCCGAAATCCCCCGCGCCGTCTGTGGATGCGGCGTCTTGGTTTCAACAGTTTGACCAGTTCGTTCAGAGAGCACCCGTGCGCCTCTCCCGTCCTGACTTGAACTTTTTGGCCGATCGCATGGCGCGTCGGCAGCAGTCGCAGGTGTTCGACAACAGTCCACGGCTGCAGGGGGTCGTCGAGATGTCAGCCGTGTTGGGCTGGCCGCAAGCGGCGTGGCAGGAACAGCAGATTGCGATGAATCAAATCGAAGGCCTGCCGCGAGTGGCGGTGGCCAGCTACACGCTTCAGCGACCCCAACTGGACGGGCAATTGGACGAAACCTGTTGGTCCGTGGCACCGCCTTTGGAACTAGACGCCGCACCATCCAACCGTCCTGCTACTCAGATTCACTGGGCGTATGATGCACGCTATCTGTATGTGGCCATCCGTTGCCCGCGAGAGGCAACGATGTCCGCTACGCCGGTACGCCGTATTCGAAAGTACGATTCGGATCTCTCACAGCTGGATCACGTAGTGTTGGGCCTAGATACGGACCGCGATTACGTCAGCACGATTGCGTTGGGAGTAGGCGAAGATGGCAGCACGTTTGATCGATGTTGTGGTCAGCCAGCTTACAATCCGAAGTGGCACGTGTGCGTCGAACCCGGATCGACGCATTGGACGGCGGAAGTGGCCATCGAACTGAGGCATCTGACCTTAGAGACTAATTTAGTGGGTGGTGCTTGGGGACTGTCCGTCACTCGGTCGTTGCCAGATGGGCAGCCATTGAGCTGGAGTCGCTCGAGCGACGGTCGGCCTCAGTCCGCCGGATTATTGTTGTTCTTACCACGCGAAAACTAGGGTGAGTCGCTGGACATGCGGCCTACGCCACCGGTGTTAGTGGTGGCCAACCATCGCTCAAAAATAGGCGCTATCGAAGGCAAAGGTACTCTATTGCATCTGAGTTCAAGCGCGTTCGATAGGGAATGTTAGCACCTGGTCGATCGAATGGGCTCCGGTCAACACCATCAGTAAACGATCGAGTCCCATTGCACAACCGCTGCAGTCTGGCAAACCGGAACGCATGGCTTGTACCAAGTGACTGTGGACGGGCAGCGACGGTTTTCGGTCTTGGGCTCGTTGATGATTTACCGCTTCGTTGCGCGCAAAGATCTCCGATGCGTCAAGTAGCTCGTTGTAGCCGTTGGCCAGTTCGACACCTTGGATAAACAACTCAAATCTCTGCGCTGTGCCCTCACGTTCGGAGCTCAGCTTGGCCAGCGCGGATTGGCTGGCCGGGTAGTGGGATACGATCGTTGGCCGCTCCCATCCCAGTTGAGGTTGTACTTGTTCCGCGAACATTAGGTGCAACCAGTCGTCTCGGTCCTGGCTCCAATTGGCCGGTAAATCGCAGCGTTCTCGGCATCGCCGAGATAGTTCCGCAACTGAGGCGTGCAATGGATCACAGTCCCAAACCCGTCGAAACGCGTCGGCGTAGGTCGTCCGTTCCGCAGGTTTCAGGCCGCATACAGATTCCACGATGTCTGAAAGCAGGCGGATACCGGCATCCAGATCGTCGGCTACCCGATACCACTCGACCATCGTGAACTCAGGATTGTGGAATGGCCCACGTTCTGCGGCGCGAAAGGCGGGACCGATTTGATAGATAGATCGCAGGCCGGCTGCCAGCAACCGTTTCATGCCGAACTCTGGTGACGTTTGCAAATACAGAGTGCCCGTGTCTTTCAGGCCCACTTGTTCCGCGTTGACTTCAATTGGATCCAGGTGCCGATCGACCACCGTATCGCGACTCAGTACTGGCGTTTGTACTTCATCGAATCCCAGTTCATGAAAGTAGTCTCTAAAGTCTCGCAGAAGCGCAGCTCGTTGGCGGAGCGTGGCAAGATTGGCGGTGGGCTGCCAGGACATACAGACCTCGGTTGATGTAAAATAGGAGTTATCGGCGATTCTCGTGATCTTTTTTGAATGGTGCTGGTAGCACACTTCGCCGATGACCGTGTGACGTCCGCTTTATGGCCAAATTCGGATCATGCGGTACGCGTATCGCTTTGGATAACTTTCATGATGAACCTGAAAACACGGGCTGCCTTTTGTCGCCGAATGGGAATCGGCCTGCGAGCCGGTGTCGACATCTTGAAAGTGCTGGAGACGGAAACCAAGACCGGAAATCCAACTCATCGGCAGACGTTGGAACGAGTGCGCAATAACATCTCCACTGGTCATACGTTCGCCAAGGCGATGTTGAATGAAAAACAGTATTTTCCACCGCTCTTGATTCAAATGGTGCATGCCAGTGAGCTGGGGGGCCGCATGGAGAGCATGTTCGCTTACATGGCGGACTACTACGACCAGCTGAAGGAGACTCGCTCGTTTTTTGTCGGCAGAATTACTTGGCCACTCATTCAACTGGCCATGGCCATTGGCATCATCGGTTTGGTCATTCTGTTGCAAGGCCTTTTATCGCCACAATCGACCTACGACGCGTCAGGAGTTGGTTTGCGAGGCGTCGGAGGCTTTATCGTCTACTGCGAAGTCGTGTTTGGCGTTCTGTTTTTGATTGGCCTGGTGAGCTACGGGCTATGGAAGAACTGGTTTGCTTGCCACAAAGTGCTGGTGCCGTTGGTCCAGCGCATTCCTGTGCTGGGCACAGCCCTGACGACACTGGGCCTATCGCGCCTAAGTATGACGCTGTCCATGCTGCTAAATGCGGGCGTGGAAGCGAAACGCAGTACCAGGCAGGCATTCTTGTCCACCGGCAACCACTACTACATCAGTGGTCTGGATCGCGCTGTGGACGAAGTCAGCCGCGGTGGCAGCTTTGGAGACGCGTTCGATAAATCCGGCGTATTGCCAGAAGAGTTTGTGGAGTCGATCCGCGTCGGCGAGCTGAGTGGGACGGAAACCGAGTCGCTGGACCATTTGGCCACGCAATACCAGGAGCGCGCCAAAGCGGCTCTGGGGACAATTGCCACACTTGCTAGCATTACGATTTGGCTAGGCATCATGCTCTTGCTAGCTTTTATGATCATTCGGATGGCCCTGCAGTACATCAACTTGCTGAACTCGTTCTTGCCATAGCTGTCTAAGCTTTTTGTTCGAGATTCGACTTTTCTCGGCAGAGCGCACACCGGCTGGGCTTGGCCCGGGTGGCAGCTGAACGCGTCGGCAACAGCTCAAGAAGTTCCACTTTGGACAGCAAAATCGATGTGGGAATGTAGCTGAGTATTTTGGTAAAACTCGGCACCAGTTTCGACATCATGCGCCAGGTAGCTTCCCTGTCTCGATCCGAGAAGTCGACCCAGCGGGTTAGTCCGGAGAGAGACATCTAGAGCATCTTACTTTTTGTGTGGCCTGTTTTCGACGATGGTCAGCAACCACCATCGTGATGACGTGAGCCAGGTGTGCGTGCGGCCCGCCATGGAATGGCCGCCCGAGCACAGCACCATAGAAAATCGTTTGCAATGATCTGTCGCGGACAAGGACGTCCAACGAAGCAAGTCTCGCGCGCGGGCTGGTTATGGCCAGCTTGGTGGCTTCCGTGTGCGCTGTCGTGGCTGATCGTTGTCTTGCCCGCTGCCGCGCTGCTCGCGCAACCCGCACCGACGCGGTTTGAAGGCGAGGTGCGAGTCGTTTGGGGAGGCCCCGTGTCGCGCACCTTTGAAGGGCGAGTGACAATCTCGGATGGCGGGCAATTGCGGCTCGTTCGCAATCTTGGCTTGGAACCGGATTCCATCGGCAAGATTCGGAATGAGCATCCGGGCAGCCTCCAGTTGTTGGCGAGCCAGCCCAGTCGGTTTGGTGGTATGGATGTCGCGATTCAAGCTCCACAAGCTGCGCAATTGACTTTCCAGTTCCGCGATCCACTGAGCCGACAGTGGGTTGAGCACAGGGTATCGGTTGGCGAGATTCTACAGGGCAACTGGCTGCAGTCTTTGGACGAACGCGGAACACGTCTGGGGGTCGAACGACAGGTTCATGATCGCCTGCGAGTTCGTATGAGTGACCAGAATCAGATTCTACTAACGGGTACGAGGTGGACGGGCACGCTGGCGGGTGTGGCAACTGGACTGACCCCGGGGCGCTATTTGTTACGTGGTGCCTTGGTCGGCAGTGGAACGGAACCACAGTCCATACTGGAACAAGAGGTCGTCGTCGACGCTTCTGGAGACTTTTCAACTTTGCCGCTAGATGTTCCCGTGCCGGACGCCGAGGGCGTGTATCGGTTGGAGTTGTCGCTCCACCCGCGCCGATTTCTGGGTTCCATCTTGTCAGCGCCCCCTGCCCTAACCCGGCGCGTTGAATTTGTTGCATTTGATCCCGCTGCGTCGCAGACGTTGATAGCCGGCTGGGAACCTGTGTTTTCCATCAACGCCTGGAAGGCCAGTCAACCGGGTATGCTGGCTTGGCTGTCGCCGTTAGGTGCTTCCAATCTAGTAGCGACCAGCCGCTGGCAACCACTGGCTGACAATTTGCGGCAGCCTATCCGCCACGGTTCATTAGGCTCGCGAGACCTGGTGCTGAAAGAAGCGCCAAATGCGGACGGCGCTGAAAGATGTCTAACTCTGACCGACGAGGCTTGGCTGGCGATTCCATTGATGGGTCTCCGACCGGACTGGCCGCATCGATTGCGCATCCGGACGCCACGCGACCAGCCGCTGCAGTTGACCGCCAGCCTGCAGCAATTGGCCACGGACGCGCATCCAGCGAACATGCCCAGCGATCACCGGCTGAGCATCACGCGCCGGCAATGCAGTCAAGACGGTTCACTGGCCGAGTTTGAAGTCGTGTTTTGGAGCTCCGGTGATACCGAGTATCTGATTCTGTCCAATGCGCAGCCGCATCCGATGTCGTCTGTTGTGGACGTCGTTGTTGACCAGGCACAAATGGAGCCTATGAACGACCTTGCCCTTGACCAGGGTTCGATGCAATTCAGTGAAAGAAGGCGGGCTGGTATTTACTTTGACAAACCACAGCTGGCTGATTTCGTGGGCGCCCATCGAGTACGCGATCCCGTGACGGGGCGAGCGTTGGAGAGCTGGCAAACGTGGCAGCTGGCTTGCGAACGTTTAACTCAGTACGTGCAGTGTTGTGGTGCCAACCTGGTGGTGATGAAGGTCCATGCAGACGGTGGAGCCGTTTTTCCAAGCCAACAATTGCACCCAACGGCTCGCTACGATGGTGGAGTGTTCTTTTCTGACGGCAGGTCACCGTCTGTGAAGGACGCCGTGCAATTGCTGTTGCAGCATTGTGAGCGTCGTGGCCTGCAATTGATTTTGGCGCTGGAGTTGGATGCACCATTGCCCGAGTTGGAGCATCGCCCAGAACGTTCGGCAACGCGTGGCTTGCACCAAGTGCGATTGTCGGGTGACGAGGTCACCGCAGGGGCCGGCGTCACACGCGTTGCCTACAATCCGCTGAATGAACACGTTCAGTCAGCTGTCGCTGGCGTCTGCCGCGAACTGGTCAATCGCTACGGCCAATCTCCTGCACTGGCGGGCATCCAGTTGCAACTGGATGACTCGTCTCCGCTGGTCTTTCGGGGAGACCGTTGGGGGTACGACCAGCAAACGTTGGCCGCGTTTGAGCGGTTTACGCAAACCCAACTGCCGGTCGGCGACCAGTTGACGGATGCTTTGCGAGGACCGTTGCGGCTGGCCTTCCTGAATTGGAGGGCCGAGCAAATGACCGCCTTTCTGAAACGGCTGGGGGACATTGTGCAGGCGTCTCATCCCCAGCGCAGGTTGTATCTAAATGCCACCAGGCTGTGGGATCAGATTCCTAACTCCGAGCATTTTCACAATGCGTCGGCCATTCTTCGCAATCCTGCGGAGTATTTGGTGGCTCGCGGGATCGACGCCGCGCGACTGGGCGAGCATCCGCAAGTCGTGCTGATGCAAGGTCAATTTCAACGTGCCGAACCTGGAAACTTGGCCAACGAATGGATCTTGCATCTCGCACAACGGCGAGGTTTAACGGGTACGGCGACCGGGCAGGCGGCGGCTATCGTGGTCCAGCAACCGCGCGTCCAACAGCTGCAGGAGTTCATAAAGTTTTCCGAAGCGACGCAGCGGGATGGCGGCCAGACGGTCGTGTATCCAATCGACGCGTCTTCGGCAGTGCAAGCGCGGCGCTCCATTGTCGAACAGTTGTACGACGGCGATTTGCAACTGTTTTCTCAAGGTGCTTGGTTGACCTCGGCTAACCAAGCATCCGCACTGAAGCAGCTGAGACGCTCGTTCCTGGAGCTGCCTCCAGTGCTACTACGCGATTTCCCAACGGCCACGGAGCGAACCAGCGTGCGCGTGCGTTCTGGCAAGCATGATGAACAGTGGTTCGTGCAAATTGTCAACAATTCGCCTTGGCGAGAGAGTATTCGCCTGCAAGTGCAACTGTCCGCTGCAGGAGTCCCGGTACGGATTCTGGGTGACCAGTCGGTTTCGTTGCAGCGAACATCGGCGACGGCGGGCACGCCACGTGTGGAGAATTGGGAGCTGTCGGTTGAACCATTCGACTTGGTGGCATTGCGTATTCCAGACCCTAACGCGCGGTTGGTGGACGTGATTCACCACTCGCCAGACGAAGTCCTGCCCCGAATCGCCGCTGAGCTCGGTCAGTTGGAATCGCTCTTGTTGCGCGCGGCCGATCCTACTCAGCAACAAACTCTGCCAGACATCCTGGGTGATTTTGAACAGTGGACGACCGCCGGAGTGCCAGTGGGATGGGATGTTTCTTCTCTTCCGCGGGTGCGCATCACACGATCGGACGATCTACCGCATTCGGGGCGCAGCAGTTTGATGATCGAGAACGAGAATACTGGAGACGTGTCGGCTTGGATCCAAAGTAGGCCGATACGACCGCCGTCCAGCGGTCGTCTGGCCGTCGAGGTATGGCTCCGGTCGCCATCGGTCGGTTCGGCAGCGGTGGTTCGCATCTCAGTAATGGGGCGCTTGCGCTCTGGAGCGCGTTTCGAGAGGACCCACCAGGTGGGTTCGGCCCGGCAGTCCGCCATCGCCAATGATTGGGGCACGCGTCCGGCAACTCTTTACGTGTCCGACATTCCTACAGATCAGTTAGACGAATTGTTTATCGCAGTGGAGTTAATTGGCTCGGGTCGAGTATGGGTCGATGACATCCAACTACTAGAACCTTGGTTAGATCCCGATGAACGCGTTTACTTGCAGGGGATGATGTTAGTTGCGAAACAGAAGCTAGCTGATAATAATCCTTTTCCCGCCGAGCAATTGCTCGACAGCCATTGGGGCCGATACTTGGCCGATATCGCCGCTCGGACCAGCTTGCCGGCTAATCCATCGAGAATCCCCGCAGCGTCTGCTTCCGTACCGGAAACCGAGTCAGGTTGGGGGCGGGGCGACGGGGTCTTCCATCAGCTGCGTGAGGCTGTACGGGAACGCTGGCGCAAATAACAGTCGTGTCTAGTGTGCGCCCGTTCCGATAAGCAACTCCACTGAAAAGCAGACGACTCGCGATGGTGTGCGCTTGAACCCGACATGCGGCGGCCGAACAGCGAGCGTTGCTCCAGCGCCACCGAAACCAGTGCCGTCCAAGCGTTCTGCCCAACAGCCAACGACGAGCGAACCGGTTTTACGCCGAATAAAGAATGGCTGAAAAGACCCTTGAACTGATATTGCGCAAACCTTGGTTGGTGCTAGCGGTCATCTGTGTGGCTACGGTTCCCAGTTTGTGGGTGATTGGAAACGCTCGGTTCTCTTCGTCAATCGTGGCGTCTTTTGTCGATGATCGCCAAGACTACTTGGATGCCTTGGAACTCGAACGGGTATTCGTTGGCAACCCAGACGCTCTCCTGTGGTTGGCAACGCATGAAGATGGCGACCTATTCACGCCAGAGAAAATGTCCTCTATTCGTTCCGCGGCCGAGGACATCGAGTCGCTGCCCTGGGTCAAGCGAGTGGTGGCTCTACCAGATTTGGAGCAACCGGGTTCGCAACAATACGGCGTCCGAAGCACGACGCAACGAATTGTACTGAATGCCAAGCTGAAGCAAGGCCAAGTGCCCAATCAGTCCGCGCGTGGCGTGCCAATCTTCCGAAGCTCAAGCAGCCCGGCAGATTTGACAGACGTTCGCCGCCGGGTGATGGAATCCGATGGATACGCCCGCCGATTCATAGCAGCTGGTGGCACGGCCCAATTGATGCTGATCGAACTAAACAACCCTTACGACATTGGGCCCAAAGACCAGATTCAATTGGTGGATCGATTGTTGTCGATTGTGTCCATTCATGGGTTAGGTCAGCAAGCGACGTATCTTTCCGGCCTGGTGGCATTGCAAGCGTACGCCTATGGGCAAATCGGTCTGGTGTTGCAATTCTTCTTACCCTTGGGTGGGGTCTTGATCTCGTTGGCCGTCATGTTTGTCTTCCGTCGTTTCGCGGTCGTGTTGGTGACGCTGTTGATTGCTACCGTCTCCAACCTGTGGGGCATCGGTCTTGGATTGTTCGTCTACGGTGATATGTCGGTATTGATGGCCGCTGTTCCATTGATGGTGTTGGTCATCAGTACGGCCGATGTCATCCACTTGGTTTCCTCCTATACGGCTGAACGACAAGCCGGCGTCCATCATCATCGGGCATTGCACAAGATGTTTCGCGAAGTCGGCGGTGCATGTGTGTTGACGAGTGTCACCACCTTCGTAGGCTTTGCTTCTTTGACGGTCGTTCCGTCCAATACCATCCGACAATTTGGCTTTTCTGCGGCCGCCGGTGTCGCCAGCGCACTGATCTTGTCGGTGGTGATCGTACCCCTGTTCTTACATTGGTTGGCGGAGCGCGACCGACCCGTGGTTTCAACGGCTTCGGCGTCTTTTCTGTTGCGGTTGATTGCCAACCAGTGTTTGCGGTTGGCCGGCTGGGCACCGATGGCTGTGATCGTTTGCTTCTTGGTCCTGTTTGCGCTGGCCGGCTTCCTCGCCAGTGGCCTGTCTCTAGATCCCGATTTAACGCAGCGTTTCACTGACGAGCATCCCGTCAGCCGCAGTACGCACTTTTTCAAACAGCATCTGGGAGGGATCAATTCTGTCGAAATTATTCTGCGTGGCGCGCCAGAGGATCTGCTCAGTCCGGACAACGTGCAGCGACTGTCGCAGTTCGCGCGGCGCTGCGAACGCCAAACCGGTGTTACTGAAGTGGAATCACCGGCGACTCTGATCACCGGTTTTCTGCAGCGGCTGGACTATCGGAATAGTAGCGGCCTGCCCGAGTCCACTCGGCATGCCCGGGCCGCCTTGAACTTTGTACGGCAGTCGCGCCCGCAAATTGTCGATGCGTTGGTGACGAGAGATCATCGGC
>JANQOL010000841.1 GCA_028289675.1 Pirellulaceae bacterium | reverse complement strand
CAACGCGTCTGCGTTTGCGTTGGGTGGGGCCTGACTTGTTCCGCCGTTGGTGACTTGGACTACGCCGCCGTTAGTTTGCCCGTCAGTGGCGACTTCTGTCTGCACCTCGCGTCCGGCGGTGGAGCCAAACAGATTGATTCCCGTCGGCGAATTGAACCAGATGGTGTACGGCGTGATCGCCAGCAATGCACGTTTCTCAAGCTTCTCCACCTTCAAGACGGCCGAGGTGTCAACGGGGGGCGCATTACGACGCGCAAAGAAACGCGACAATGGAGAATTCATCAGAGAGTCCTCAAGGGCGATCGCAGCGAAGCGGCCGGAAACGGCCTGTTGAACAAGACAGACAGGAATCCACTGTTCGGGTGGAGAAGTTCACGCTAAACAACGGAATCGTCAGTTTCAACGCGAAACTAAATAATCCATCCTTTTGATTGGGTTAGGCAAGTCAACGCGATTGACCAACCACAAATCGGATGTTCGTCAACGTTCACTTGGTCGGAAAAAGTTACCTTGCCCAAAGCCGCTGAATCGAACCAATTCAAGGTCATGGCCTGACAGCAATTGACCTATACCAACCAGGTACGGAATTTGACGGTCGAAGAGAGGTCTGACTTGCATACCAGTTCAGCCCTTAAGAAAACCAGCCCCAGAACCCATCAAGCGGGTGGGCGCAAAACCAGGCAGGCGACGTGAGCCAATTTCAACAGACGGACTGGTACGACGTTCCGCACTACTACGACGTGATCTACGACACCGGCACCCAACAGGAAGCCGACTTTCTGGAAGGCGTGTACGAGCGGTACGTCCAATCATCGGGCAAGCAACTCTTGGAGCCCGCCTGCGGGCCAGGGCGATTGCTGGCCGAACTTGGCAGTCGCGGCTATTCGGTATCAGGCTTTGACGTGAACCAGGCGATGCTCGACTACGCCCGGCGACGCATTCGAAAACGCAAAGGGCGCGCGGTTCTCAAGCGAATGGATCTGGCCGACTTTTCTTTTGGCGCCAAGAAGTTTGACCTGGCCTTCTGTCTGGTGAGTTCGATCTGTCATCTGCTCACCGAAGACGAAGCCCGGCGGCACTTGAAGTTGGTTGCCCAAGCGCTGCGCACCGGCGGGGTGTACGCGCTGGGAATTCTGATGACCGAGTACGCGGATCGCAGACCGACCACCGAGCGCTGGGTGGCCGAACGTGATGGAGTCAAAGTCGACTGCAGCGTTAAGACCTGGCCCGCCAACCGCAAGACACGCACGTCGGCCATGCGCACACGATTGACGGTTCACGGAAATGATGAGACACGACAGTATGAGTCGCAGTGGAAGATGCGTACTTATGGTCCGCGGCAACTCTCTGCACTCATCAAGTCCGAGCCCCGACTTGAACTCGTCGGCTGCCACACGTTTGACTATGACCTGTCCAAGCAAGACCCCATCGGCGGCGATCGACTGGACAAGGTAGTTCTACTGCGTCGCGTGGGCTAATCAGCTATCCGATGCGAAAAAAGGTCTGCGCTATCAAACGGGGCCAAAGAGTCGCGGTGTGTAACTACACTGCTTTACTCAAGGATCTTCCATATCTCAATTTGGTTAACATAACTCCCCATTCTTACGGCTTTTATACAACGCAGGTAATGAATGGGTGTTCCACAGAGATAGGGTGCCCTGACAAATGATGTCACACCTGGACGGGTCTCTTGGTGAGTGGCTCCTTGGATTGTAAGGCGAATGTGTTCAGGAGCTTGTGAAACTCGTTGAACTCAAACCAAACTCCCTATAGAGTGACTTTTTTACTCACCTAAACTCTCCTCAGAGACGTGCTGATGGAAGGCCCCATCGTCAGCCGATTGCACCGCGTGCTGCGGTTGCTTGTTTATTTAGATTCTGGGCCCCGTTACAACGCCGGGCAGTTGGCGGCCGAATTCCAGGTGAGTCGCCGGACTATTTATCGCGACATTAAGTTGATTCGCGATCAAGGCATTCGCGTTGAGTTCGACGAAGACAACGACGGCTATTTTCTAGCCTCCGCGTGTGAACTGCCCAGCAACACACAGTTGAATCGCGACGAAGTGGTGGCGCTATCGTTAGCGGCTCACTTGGGGCTGCCCACATTTGTACCGCCTTTGGCCACGACGGTTCGTGAAGCTTTAGCGCGAATGTTGCGAAACTATCCCGATGAATTGCGGCAGGAGGTCAGCAACCTGCTCAGTTCCAGCGTGTCGGACGTCGTGGGCCTGGACGCCAACGCGGATTCGCCGGATGTCGTGCACAATCTAATGACGGCCATTCGCACGCGTTGTCATGTGCGGCTCACGCTTCGCGCCGCGGAGGATGGCGTGGATAAAACGAAGCTGGCGCCTTACATGATTGTGATTACCAACCAGGGGTGGAGCGTCGTAGGCAGATCGTCGGTTCATCGCGAAACGCGGTCGATCCTGTTGCGCGATATCGAGACTGTCGACGTCACCGAGGAAGGTTATCATATTCCACGCGGCTTTCGTGAGCGGAGTCCATTGCTGCCGGACCGTCTGCGAGTCCGGGGCGAGCCATGGCTTGAGGGCTCGATGGGATGAGCCGCGCGGTTCTCGTGTGATTCACCCCAGCGCCAACTGTCACACATCCCGGGAAATCTCTCGTGAAGCAGGTTCGTTCGACCGACAATGCGGTCTTGTTCCGCAACAGCCAAGAGCTCGAGGCACGGGGGACCTTGGTTCGGCTGACGAGAAACATGGTGGTGTTTGAGGTCTACAACCCCTACTCCATTGTGCAATTGAGCGAGGTTCTAAGAGACCTCAAGATCCGCCGCGGCGAACGTGATATCTATACCGGCCGCGCGGTGGTGACCAACCTGGTCAGCACGGGATTGATGTTGATTGTCTCCGCGTCGCTGGTCGACCCTTGGAGCGATCTCGTGGATCTGGCTCCCGGTCAGCAGCTTCGCGACGAAGTACAACATTTCATCAACGATTGGACGGATAGCAATGAGCAGTTGTTTCCGCCCTACCGGCTGTGTGTCAGCAACATTCGCAACTTCCTGGAAGAACTCAGCCGTTGGCTGGAGCAGGGCGAAATGGTGGCTGGCATCTCCGAGCCGGGTGCCGATGCCGACCAGGTGGAAGAATTCGTGGCCGATGTCGACACCATCGTCGGCCACAAGCTCGAGGTCATGTTTGGCCAGTTCGAGGAGATTGCGCGGCAGGTCGAGCCAGAGCAACACGACTATCACAAGGCGTACGTCTGCCGCGAAGTGCACCCGCTGATGATGTGTGCCCCGTTTATGTATCGGGCGTTCACCAAGCCGCTGGGTTATGCCGGCGACTATGAGATGGTGAACATGATCATCCGCAACCGATTTGAAGGTCAAAATACATACGCCAAAGTCATTAACTCGATGCCGCTGCGCACCGATACCGCCGAGGCGCATCGCAACCGAATCAAGAAGTTAAAGAGATATCTGGAAGATGAGACAAAGCGACTGCTTGAAGAGAATCGCGAAATCAAGATTCTCAACATCGGCTGCGGTCCGGCGGCCGAACTGCAGCAATTCATCTCAGAAAACGCCCTGGCGGATCGACTCAACCTGGAGTTGATCGATTTCAACCAACAGACGTTGGAATACGCGGAGAGCATGATCAATCAGGCGATTCGCGATAACCGGCGGCAAACCAACGTGCGGTTCGTGCATCAATCGGTTCACGAGTTGCTCAAGCAGGCGTCCAGCCGCAAAGCGCCGGAGGGGCAGGATAAGTACGACTTGGTCTATTGCGCCGGGTTGTTCGACTATCTCAGTGATCGAATCTGCGGCAAGTTGCTTAAGCTGTTCTACGCCTGGACGGCTCCGGGCGGACTTGTCCTGGCCACCAATGTTCACCCGCGCGAATCCGTTCGGGCGTTCATGGAGCACATCCAAGAGTGGAATCTGATTCTCCGCGACGAGAAGCAAATGTTGGATTTGGCCCCGGACATTGGCCAACAAGCGGTCTGCACGGAAGAGACAGGTGTTAATGTCTTCATCGAAATCCGAAAACCGTAGCCGGCCGTGTCCAGTCAGAGCGACGAAAAAGCGTTTCTCCAGCGATTCCGCGACGCGGAGCGGGATCTACTGGTGCGCCAAACCAAAGCGGGCTGCATACTCGTTTTGATCCTGGTGCCCGGCGGTGCCAGCCTGGACT
>JANQOL010000840.1 GCA_028289675.1 Pirellulaceae bacterium | reverse complement strand
TTGGCTCTGCTGGCCTGCGCACGCTCGTTGTGTGAGGCAGATCCCGCGCTATCCAGTTCGGAAGTGTGGGCAGAGGTCTTCCGATCAGCGGAACAGCTGGCGTTCGACGCAGAACAACCCCTGGAGGTGAGACGATGCGCGTTGCGATTGCTGGGGCACAGCAGCGACCAGAAGATGGTGCAGCGCATCGCGGAATTAGTGCAACTGGACAACGAGTCCCCGCTGCGCTCGGTCGCTGTGCGCGCCTGGGCAGACAGCGCGGATCCGGCTTGTGACGCGCACTTGGTTTGGATGGTCGGCAGCGCGCCGCCGGAGTTGCGTCGTATCGCTCTGGAATGCTTGCAGCGCCGTCCGGCTAGTCGGCGGCTTTTAGCTCAAGCCATGGCGGAGGGCGAGTTGTCAGCCCGTGTGTTGGGACTGGACACGCTACGCAAGTTGGCACAGCGTGGGCCAGGCAAAGAACAGTTCCAATCCCAACTGGATCAGCTGGTGAATTCAGACCGACAGCAAGTCATAGTCAGTTACGCACCGGCGCTGAAAGCCGACGGTGATGTGTCGCGCGGCCAGGAAGTATTTCGCAAGCACTGTGCCGCCTGCCATCGCATTGGCGAATTGGGGCAAAACGTTGGACCGGATATTTCGGACGCGCGGAGTAAATCGCCGCGCGAGCTCTTGACCGCGATCCTGGATCCAAATCAAGCGATCGACAACAACTATTTCCGATTCGTGGTTTTGACTGAAGACGATCGCGTTCTGGAGGGAATCATCGCCGAAGAAACCGCTTCCGCGCTGCTGCTGGTCACACAGGATCGACAACAGCATCTGATTCACCGCTCGGACTTACGCGAGTTGCGTGCCACGGGTGAGTCGCTAATGCCCACGGGATTGGAATCGCAAATCGATGTGGGGGCCATGAACGATTTGCTCACGTATATCAAGGGATGGCGTTATCGCGGCAACATTCCCGGTAAATAGGGTCCCGGCGAGATCGGTCTCGGCCGCCCGAACCAATGCCTGCACGCGATTCTTCAAGCCGCACCTGCCGGCAGCGGTCCCGAATATCCGACGCACAGGCTACAATGAGGTATCTCACCTGGCCATCGCGTGCCCTCCTACGCCTGTCAGCAATTTCTTTTCGTCGCCTGCTCTGGCATAGTCATCCATTTGGCTGGACGGCGCGGAATCATGGAATCACTACCTTTCAATTTGGAATGATAATGAGAACCAAGTCCCAAATGATCTTCGCAGGCTACCTGATCGGCCTGCTGTTGCCGCGGGCTGCGTGGTCGGAAGATTTGGCGTCGTCGACCATTTCGCGGCTACGGGAAGACATTTCCTTTCTGGCCGCCGACGAGCAGCAAGGCCGAGACGTGGGTTCCGAAGGCATTGCCCGAGCTGGTGAATTCATCGCCCAGCGTTTCTTGGAGTTGGGCCTGTCCACGGACGCTTTCGACGGAACTCCGTATCAGGACTTTACCATTCCCGGACCGTCTCAGCTGGGGGCGGAGGCCAACAACCAACTGAGTTTTTTAGGTCCAGTATTATTGCCGGAAAAACTGAGTACGGAGGATTCGGACGCCGAAGGTTCGAAGTCGGAACCAGTTTGGCAGCCGTTGATCGGAGAGAACTTTCAACCACTGTCGTTGGGCAGCAGCGGTCGATTTGAGGGACAAGTCGTCTTTGCCGGATACGGAATCTCGGCGCCCGATTTGAACTACGACGACTATGCCGGCGTGGATGTTACCGGCAAGGTGGTGATCGTCCTCCGCAAAGAACCGCGACAGCAAGATGATGCCAGTCCCTTCGATGGACGCCGTAGTTCTCAGTACGCCTTTTTCTCGTCCAAAGAACTGAATGCTGCTATGCATAAGGCGGCCGCGTTGATTCTAGTCAACGACTCGCTGACCGTCGCCAACAATGGTGATCAACTGTTGGATGTGACAGGTGGTGGACGAGCGGTCTCGAGATCCCAAGTCCCCACGTTCTTCTGCACTCGAGAGCTCATTGATCCTCTGGTGTCCGTGGGGACTGGCAAAACGCTCGCTGAGCTGGAACAGGCCATCGACGGCGATTTGCAACCGCGGAGCCAGGTCTTGGAGGGCATCACGTGCCAAGGAGAGACGCTCATTGAACAATCGCAGATTCCAGTCCGCAACGTCGTTGGCGTTTTACCGGGGCGCGGTGAGCTGGCCGAACAGTATGTGGTGATTGGCGCTCACTACGATCACGTTGGCATGGGTGGCCAAGGTTCATTGGCTCCCGGCACGGTTGCCATTCACAATGGAGCGGATGACAACGCCTCGGGTACCACGGCGATGTTGGAAGTAGCACGGCGAATGGCCCAAGATGAATCCGAGAACCGCCGCACGCTGATCTTCATGGCCTTTACTGGTGAAGAGAAAGGGCTGCTTGGCAGCCGACACTATGTTCGCAATCCACGCTGGCCGCTGGAAGATACCGTTGCCATGGTCAACATGGATATGGTGGGACGTCTGACAGATAACAAGCTAACCATCTTCGGGACAGGAACGGCCGAGCGATTTGACGCGTTGGTGGATACGCTGAACGAGTCTGCGGGCTTTGTCTTGGACAAGCAGGCCGCTGGGCTGGGCCCAAGTGATCATTCCAGTTTTTATGAGGCTCAAATCCCCGTTTTCCATTTCTTCACGGGTCTGCACAACGACTATCACCGGCCCAGTGATGACATTGAAAAAGTCAACTACGAAGGCATGGCCCGCGTCACTGGGATGGTTACGGAGTTGGTCGCCGGTTTGAGCACGCAGCCCGAACGGCCACGCTACATGAAGACGACGGCTCGAGCCGACGTGGGACGTCGGCGCGGTAATCGTCCGGCCCGTCCGGTGCTGGGGATTCAGCTGGACACAGGCGCGGCAAAAGTCACTATTGCTTCCGTTCCTCCCGGGCCTTCCGCCGATGCTGGTTTGCAGGCCGGAGATGTCATTACTCGCATCGGTGAGAATGAAGTCGCGGACTTGCCGGCGCTACGTCGTGTGATGTCGGAATTCAAGCCTGGGCAAAAAGTCAAGGTCTTGGTGCGTCGCGGCAACGAAGAGGTTAGCGTTGAAGTTATGTTGGGAAGGGGGTAGCACAATGGCCTCCGATCAAAAGCCCGAAGTGGTTTGGCACCCGCATTCCGTGCCGCGGCAGCAACGTGAACAATTGAAAGGCCACCGAGGCTGCTTGGTCTGGTTTACGGGCCTAAGTGGGTCGGGCAAGAGCACCTTGGCCAACGCAGTTGATACACGGCTCAACGGTTTAGGTGTGCACACCTATGTCTTGGACGGTGACAATATTCGTCAAGGACTGTGCGCGACCCCGGAAATTCTTGGCCGCTCTCACGCGAGCGAACACGCAGACCGCTTTGGACTGACCTTCGATCCGATGGACCGCGAGGAAAATATTCGCCGGGTCGGGGCCGCGGCGCAGTTGTTGGTGGATGCAGGGATTCTGACGCTGTCTGCCTTTGTCAGCCCTTACCGGAAGGACCGGCAATTGGTTCGAGAATGGATCGAGGCTCAGGGGGCGACGGGCGACTTTATCGAAGTTTACGTCGACGCTCCGCTGGCGGTGTGCGAGCAGCGCGATCCCAAAGAGCTATACAAGAAGGCGCGCGCCGGAGAGATATCGAACTTCACGGGCATCAGCGCTCCGTACGAAGCTCCAGCGGATCCTGAGATCCATGTCCACACCGACAAAGAATCTCCCGATCAGTTAGCGGACTACATCGTGCGTCAGCTGGTTGAGCGGGGCGTGGTTCCGGCCGCCTAGATGCATGAAGATGACCAGGTGCGTACCCAAGACAGCTGGCGGCGCACGGTCGGAGTGGCTGACAAACTGAATAACGCACTAGGAGCCGACCATGAGCCGCCTGATCGATCGCTTTCATTTTCAGCCGAAGCGGATTGGAGCAAGAACCAAGCTCCGATTGGCTGCCAAGTTGTGGATCGGTGGCCTTTGGTTGTTGCTGGGAGCCTGCTTGGCCGAGGCCGCAGAACGGCCCAACGTCCTGATCGCCATTTCGGACGACCAATCGTACCCTCACGCGTCCGCCTACGGAGAACCGGTCATCCGAACGCCGGGCTTTGATCAGGTCGCTCGGCGGGGCATGTTGTTTCACAACGCGTTTACGCCGGCTCCTGGCTGCAGTCCCATGCGGGCTGCGTTGTTGACCGGCCAATACATTTGGCAACTGCGTGAAGCTGGCACCCACGGCAGCTATTTTCCCCGCGACCTGACCGTCTTTCCTCAGTCCCTGGCGGCAGCCGGGTATCGTACCGGGTACACGGGCAAAGCGTGGGGACCTGGAGACCACAAGACTTCTGGTTGGCCGGGGAATCCAGCCGGCAAGGCGTACAGCGACATCAAGTCGGATTCGCCGGAAGGCATTTCACGCACCGACTATGCCGCCAACTTTGCCGCGTTTCTCGAGGGTACGCCGGACGACCAGCCATTTTGCTTCTGGTTTGGCGGGCACGAGCCGCATCGTCGGTTTGGCAAAGGGCTGGGCGCGGATAGCGGTATGTCAGCAACCGAGGTGCGTGTTCCAGGTTTTCTGCCGGATGCACCTGAGGTTCGCAGCGATTTGCTCGACTACTTCTTTGAGATCCAGTGGTTTGATCAGCACCTAGCCCGCATGCTGCGTTTGCTGGAACAAGAGGGCAAGTTAGATAACACGCTGGTGATCGTGACCAGCGACAATGGCATGTCCTTCCCCCGCGCCAAAGCAAACTTGTACGAGTACGGGATTCACATGCCTTTGGCTATTTCCTGGCCGGAACGATACGCAGGCAACCAATCCACGGATGCTCTAGTCAATCTCATTGACATCACGGCTACCATTTATGACGTATGCGACGTTGCGCCCTCTGATGTGCTCAGCGGCCGTAGCTTGGACGATCTATTGACCGGTCGCGCGGACGGCTCACGTCGAAAAGCGGTCTACAGCGGTCGTGAAAGACACTCCTCGTCGCGATGGAATTCGCTAGGGTATCCCTGTCGTTGTGTGCGTACCGAAAACTATCTGTACATCCGCAACTACACGCCGGAACGCTGGCCCGCCGGAGCACCACGCAAATACAGTAGCGCAACCTACGACGCTCAGGGCGCGTTGCTGACCTCCAAGTTGGGCCCCGAGCACGGTGGCTATCACGATATCGACGCTTGTCCGACGTTGGGCTACATGATTGCTGAACGGTCCCAGCCCACCGTCGACAAACTGCTTCAGCTGGCTGTTGCCCATCGGCCACGCGAGGAGTTGTACTACGTTGCCGAAGATCCTGGGTGCCTCCGAAATTTGGTGAACGAAGCGGAGCATCAAGATCAGCTGGCCAGACATCGTGAATTGCTGACCCGCAAGCTGACGGCAACTGGCGATTTGAGAGAGATCAGTTTTGACCAATCTCACGTCTGGGAAACTTATCCGCGCGTCAGTTCGCTACGCTGGTTTCCCAAACCCGCCTGGGCCGATCATGGCCAGTCCTTGCCAGTGCAGTCGTGGCTGGAGCAACGTCGTCCCACGGCAAAAACTAAGCCTTGAGTTTGTTGGTGCGATTCGTACGGAAACCTGGCGATCGCCAACCTCAACATCGTCGCTTGTTGGTCTAAAGCCGGCAAAACCCGCCTGTGACGCGTTTCATTGCGGCCAGGTCTTGAACGACGATTCTAACTGCGTTGCAGGCCGATTGTGGCAGACTAGAATGCGTCGAGTGGACACTGCTTGCAGAAGCTTCCGCCCCGCCTGCCCGAGCTCCGTTTGTTTGCCTCTCCCAATCAATTGGAAAGGGTGCTTCCATGGGAAACCTACGCGTTTTTTGGTTACTGACATTTGCCTGCTTGACTGTCTTGTGGGCCCGCCCGGCTCGTGCCGATATCGTTTGGCTGGGTTCGGGTGAATCCGGTACGGACCCATTTGGTGCACCTTGGTTGTTTCAAAACTCGGATACCGCCTTTCAAGGCGTGACCAGCTTTGGCATGCCTGGGCGTGCCATGGGGCAAACGCGCTACGACGGAACCGAGTCTGTCTTAGTCGTCCAGTTTGAGTTCTTTGACCTTCCAACGGGCGTGGTGTTATCCGACTTCTTGCCAGTCAATACTCCGGCCATGAACGTCGAGCCTTTTCTAGCGGCCGATCTGTGGCAGTACACCTTTCCCACACCGACCACGATTCGCTTCACGCCTCCGACCGCCGATCGGACCTTGGATCCCATGGATCGTTTCTTTTTGTTTGCTCCGTTTACCGATGACGTCAACTTTGCCACCGTCAATTTTCGCGCAACCTATTTCACTTCGATTCCGGAACCTGGCACTGGTTCGATGCTCGCCGTTTTGATTCCATTGGTTGCGGTGGGCTATCGTCGCCGCGTGCGCAAAAAGATGATTTCACCGTCGGCGTAACGTGTTCAAGTCCCAGTTCGAGAGCAATCGGCCGGTGTGACTATGCTTTGGCGATGGGCTCGCATTCGGCTAGGTACTGCCGCAAGAACTCGCGCATGAAAGTTTCACGCTGGGTGGCCAAGCTCTTGGCGGTGTCGGTGTGCATCAATTGTCGCAGCTTGAACAACTTCTCGTGAAAATGACCCATTCCAGTCGGCTGGTCTTCCTTGGCTTTGGGCAAGTGAAACGGTTGATGGCGAGTCGCACCGTATTCGATGGTCCGGACAATTCCGATCGCTCCCAAAGCGTCTAAGCGATCGGCATCCTGCACGATCTTGGCCTCCCAAGTTAGCTGATCGGCTGGCGTGCCAGTTCGAAACGAGATGCGGTCGACGATATGTACCACTGCCGCGATGACCGTTGGGTCGACGCCAAGTCCCCCCAAGATTTCACTGGCAAATTCTCCGCTACGCTCGACGCCTTGGTGAAACTTGGCGTCACCGACATCATGTAGTAGAGCGGCCAACTGGATCAGGACTCGATCACCGCCCTCGTTCGCTTGGATGTGCTCAGCCGTTCTCAGAACACGTAGAGTATGATCCAATCCGTGCCCGGCTCCTTGGTTGACCAACCGCCGCGCCACCTCCATCTGAGTTGCGTTGATCACCGATTTGATGTCCATGGTGCTCCATTGCAAAGATCCATAGGTTTCCTTGGCCATCCTATCGACTGCTGCACTTCTCTAAAAGCGCTCTAGCTTGCCGAACAAGACTTGCGCAGCATCAAAACTCGGTGGGTAGAACTCGCTCCACTTCGTCGAATCGCCTAGTGCGGAACTGCATGTTAGGTGGTGTGGGGAGGACCGTCAGAGCTGGTGGTCCTTACCCGATCCTGGATCTAGTCGATCAGCAAGCAGTCGTGCTCGTGCTCAACGACGTGGTGCTCGTACTCGTAATCGACCACAGTCTGGTACGCCGTCCTGGACTCCGTGACACCATCGAATTCATCGCCATTCGGGTCAACATCGCGACGATCCGATGCAGCAGCGCCTTCATCGGGGCGTCATCTTGAACACTGATGCCGTTGGTGGCCACTGAGTGATTCGCATGCATCGAATGAGGAGGCGACGTATTCAATCGACAACCGGTAAAGGTCGAGTCGTTCGTGATCGAAGGCTTTCGCAGTCATCGGGACGGGTTACGATGACGAGTACGAGCACCGTCGCTGCGCGACTGAGCACGAGCACGAACGTCGGCTCGTCGCCAGAACGGCTGCGATCAGCGAGCGGCGGGAGTTGGTTCAACATTGTCAGAAACGTCACCACCGCCGCTCAGAGGCTTGATCAGCATTAAAACTCTGTGGGTAGAACTTGCCCCACTTCGTCGAACCACCTAGTACAGACCCGCATGCTAGGTGGTGTGGGGAGGACCGTCAGAGATGGCGGTCCTTACCCGATTCGCCGGTTTGTATTCGGGACGTTTCGAGTCGGCCTGATCGGCGCGTAGACGATCAAGTAAACCCGTGACCGTACCACCAGATTCAGCAAGCAGTCCTTCACGCGTCGAACGCAGTTCGTCAAGTATGGGGTTCTTCGTCATCGTCGTTTCCGCCTAAGAACTCAGCTGGAGTGCAAATCAACAAGCGACCGTGCCCCTGGTTCTCAAGCAAGCGAACGTATTGGAATCTATCCTGATTCAAGATACGTCGGGATAAATTTTGATGCAATTAAAGGCGTGATCGGCGACTTGGGTTCATGGCATGTTTTGTCCTATATGTTAGGTCTGGAATTTTGCGAGTGCAGTATCCTCTGCAGTTGATTTTCGACGACGGTCAAATCTGATTTCGCAACGCCAAATAAAGTCTCTAGGATTTCACCATTGGTTTTGACGATCTGCAGCCGACGGGGTGTCCAGCGAGGATCGAGCAACGTAATGCGATCAGTTTGATCAATACGCATTATGCAGCAAGCAACACAGTGATTACCGTGCCGAAATGTCACGCGATCACCGTCAATCTCTACACTCCATTTGTAAGCAAACAATCCAATGGCGATCATGGACAATTTCAAGGCGGCGAGCAATAAAGCACAACCGAGTATAATAGATAAGATCGCCATGAACGGGACCAGCGCACCCCACAGGCAAAACATCAGAATAGCAAAAAAGATGAATCGACCAGACGGTACAGCAATTGCGAGCAGTTGAGAGAGTGACAACCGAACGTGGCAATGGATTTCGTCGTGGGTTGGTGCGTTCATTGTAAAATCTAAAGGACAGATGGCCAGCAACACAGGGCGGCGGGAGTTGACTTTGATTTCACAATCCGCTGGCCACTGCCGATCCGGTGCATACGCTTGCTTACGCTCGTCATGGTGTGATTGCTGTTGGGTGATAGTTTCTCGCACGAGACTGGAGGCTTCGAAGGCCAGTATACCAAATGGCCTACTTCGAAAGACAAGTGCTAGACGAGGGCAACTGCGATCGGTCGCCCGATTGTGGGGAGGAAGCCTGCGAAGATGTGCGTGGGCGCCGGTCTGTTCACTTTCGCCACCTGGACCTCTTCTCGTCAAAGCTGCGAGGCTACGAACAGAAACTTTGTACCCGGCGCTGTGGGAAGGGTTGTCCGAAAGGATGGCCATTACCCAGTCTCCATGTTCTACACGGCAGGAATCGGGCCGAGAAGAGTTGAACCACGACGCACGCGAAGAGCACGAAGACGAGACAATTAGAGGACGAGTCGTTGGATGCCCTCTTTGACTTTGATCACGTTGAAGTTGACACCGAATGCTGTTTCGAGCAAGTTCGTGTACAAGGCATTGTCCATACACCGATTCAAGCGGACCGGCGTCCAAGACGCGAAGGACTTCGATCGCACATCCAATCACGTGACGCGACAAGTCGTCAAAGTCCATCCTTCGTGTGCTTCGTGGTTTTCCTTGGATTCTCGTTCCCCAAGTCTCGCGGCAACATCAACTTGGCTCCAGGGTCCATCCAGCGTTTCAAACGTCGCCTCAAGAACTCACCGACCGCAGTTGGGAGCTTCAATGAGCAGACGCTTGCGTGAGTTGCGAAGCTACCTTCGCGGATGGATGGGCACCTTCGGATTGGCTAATCAACTAAAGTTGTTCACACAGCTTGATGGCTGGATACGCCGACGAATTCGAATGTGCTACTGGAAGCAGTGGCGACGTCCTAGGCGACGACGCCAAATGCTCATTCGCGTGGGCGTGCCAATGCGCCAAGCGATACGTCATGCACGCTCGCGCAAGAGCTACTGGCACATGGCCAAGACCATCGCCAGTGGTGTTGGGCTAACCAACGCCTGGCTGGAAGAACGAGGCTTGATCAGCATCAAGACTTTGTGGGCAAAACTTGCTCCACTTCGTCGAACCGCCTCGTGCGGCCCCGCATGCTAGGTGGTGTGGGGAGGACCGTCAGAGATGATGGTCCTTACCCGATTATCTGGCTCGCTAATACGCAAGACGTACGTTGATTGTACGGCCTACCCCATTGCTCTCGACGTCAAGTGTCGCCGTCCGTGTTGAAAAGTTGATTGCCGTTGCGATCTGACGATCACTGGAGACACGCGTCCCGTTCACACGGATGACTCGCATTCCAGAACGAAGCCCAGCCCTTGAGGCCGGAGACTGACTACGAACTGACGTAACAACCATACCTTGGCTTGACATGCCAAGTCTAAGCCCGTTGACATCTTTTCCGTACATCGTTCGGAATGAGTATGGAATCTGCGTTCGCTGGGTAATGCCGTTGTGAATGTGAGTATCACGGTTCTTCGCCATGAATCCTTCTGAGAAATCCGCTGTTTCCGCGCGCGTTAATCGAAACACATCGTCCCACTGCAGCCGTTGGTTGGCATTCTCGTCTAAAACCTTGCACAAAGACCAAGTAAAAAGCCCTCCGATTGGCGGCGGGATGCCGAGCGAGATTTGTTCTGGGCGGCTTGATGTAAAATCTACTCTACCTCTCGTTTCAAGGAATAGGTGAGTTAGCAATGTGGTTCGATCTCCGGGGGCAAGAATAGGAGCGACAGCGATCGGCGGTATTGAGGCGCAACAATCCGTGATGACTCCCCAAAAGCGAGGAGTGTACGGCTGGGTGATTGCACTGACGACGGCAGACCGGTAGAGTCTTCCGCCATTCGTAAGTGCGAAGTAGTGGCCGCGATTGGGGTCGAAGCCGCCGTGTCCAGAGTAATAAATGATCACAGCGTCATCTGAGTTGATCTGAAGGTTTCTAAGGCGAGATGTCAGGTTGTTGGGTGTGACGGCATTTCCCGTGATCTCGGTGATTCGCAACCGCGCGGCAGGTAATCCAGCTTCTAGTATTGTGCGAAGGTTCTTGATGTCAGTTCGTACAGACACTCCGATTTTTCCACCGGTGTCGGTGTCAGCGACAAGCAGTGCGTGAAGACGTTGCCCGTGGGCCATGCCGGAGTTGGCTAGTGCAAACGCCAACATGATCAGGATGGCCCGCATGTGTCGTGTCCTTTTGTGTTGCCAGCAAAGTCGACCCGCCAACGCGACTTGGGTGAATTCCGTTGTTATCCGATTATTCAATATCTTGGAGTTTACGAATTACACTGTCGATCTTGTTGTTGAGTTCTTCTTCTCGCTCATCTTCACCAGCGGGAAGAGCCATGTATTTCTCATTCACGAATTCAGCCACGGGCTCGAGGTCGGCGATTAGTTCCTCAGCAGCTTTCGCCGTTTCATCTGACATCTTGCGAGCTTGGGCCAGATCTTTCATGGTCTTTCGGTAGGCCGCCGCGGAGGCCTCAGCTAGTGCAGGTGCTTGGTCAGGAAATGCTGAGCCAATCTGTTTAAATAGTTCAGCCCAATCGTCTTTACCAACGTGTAAAACAACACGCGTCGTTCCACCACCTTTAGATGCGATGTTGAAGCTGAATGCAATCGACTTTTCTCGCTGGTCGATGCGGTATGAACAAGAAGTAGTTTCAAGATTGATGTACTGAGCGGTTATTCCACCGCGATAAATCTTTGCATGCTCTAAGTTGGCCATCGAATCTCAGTCAAAATAGGTCACGAAATTCAAATCGGATAACGATATTAGTTAACCCTAGTTGACCCCTAGTCAGCTAGGGTGCAAACGCGGTTACGACCGAGGCTAGGCAGGGTAACGGCTGATATCCCTGGACTCAAAGTAGACAGGATACCGACTCCGAGCAGGGTTTGCAACGAATTGAAACCTGAGAAACACGTCGCGATGATAGTCCAAGAATTCGAACCACTGGTGAAGTCAAGTGGAATGGGCTGGACGGATGGACTTGGTTGCTGTGGTAGGTCCGCAGGTATGCGATTGGCATGACTAAGAGGTGCATGAATCTGTTCTCGGTCAACCGTAGCGGAGTGTTGCGGTTGTCAAAGTGCTACTCGCGACCTGTGCAGTGGTTTGGCCGCGAATACAAGCAGTTGGTGGCCGGCGGTTTACCGGCAACTGGCCTGCGCCTGCGGCTACGGGTCAAACAGATGTACCAGATTCCTTCCGGTCAGTCCCGCACTAAGAGGGCGCACAACGCGGTTTCGAATCGCTAGCAGCTTTAGCGCATAGAAATGGGCACCCGAATCAAACGACTGGGGTGCCCTGTGGAGTTCTCGAATGCTCGCTCGGTGCGAGCAACTACCTACCTGGCCAAGACACTGACCCGGTCGACGGGCAGACGGTCAGCTGGCTTTAGGTCAAAGCGATCCAAGTTCATTACTTTGGTCCAGGCTGCGACGAAATCGCGGACGAATTTCTGCTGGTTGCCTTCGCTCGCATACACTTCCGCGATGGCTCGCAGTTGCGAATTCGAACCGAACACCAAATCGACTTCGCTGGCCATCCACTTCATGTCGCCGGTAGCCCGATCGCGGCCTTCGTAGAAGTGATCGCAGACCGCCGACTTCTGCCACTCGGTGTCCATGCTCAGTAGATTCACGAAAAAGTCGTTTGTCAGCGTGCCGGGTCGATCCGTCAGCACGCCCAACTCGGCCATGGGACCATCGCCCGCATTGGCCTTCAACACGCGCAGTCCTCCGATGAGTGCCGTCATCTCAGGAGCGGTGAGGGTCAGCAGGTTGGCTCGGTCGATCAGCAGCTCCGGAGTCGGCCGGTCGATGCTCCTGTCGAC
Organism: Pirellulaceae bacterium; assembly: GCA_028289675.1. Lineage (GTDB taxonomy): Bacteria > Planctomycetota > Planctomycetia > Pirellulales > Pirellulaceae > Aureliella. The sequence goes on along the minus strand of JANQOL010000840.1, from coordinate 3,839 downwards.
GAAATTTCGGAATCCGTCCGACTTGGGTTCGAGGTGACCAAACGACTCGACGTCGGTCATCTCCTGCACAGCATCCGTTCTTCCCGGAGAGAATGGTAGGGTGATCGTGTAGCCTGCCTTGTGAGCTGCGGCTTCGACGGCGATGTTACCTGCCAGCACAATCACGTCTGCTAGGGAAACTCGCGTTCCGTCTTGCTTGGAAGAGTTGAATTTCTGCTGGATACCCTCGAGTACCGGCAAGACCTTGGCAAGTTTCTCTGGTTCGTTCACCGGCCAGTCTTTTTGAGGAGCGAGACGAATGCGGGCGCCGTTGGCACCGCCACGTTTGTCACTGCCACGGAACGTCGAGGCGGAACCCCAGGCCGTTTTGACCAGTTGCGGTACGGACAGACCGGCGGAGCGAATCATGTCTCGCAGCGCGACGATGTCTTGCTCACTAACCAGTTTATGGTCAACCGCCGGTAGCGGATCTTGCCACAACTGCGGCTCAGCAACTTGAGAACCCAGATAACGCGATAGCGGTCCCATATCCCGGTGCGTCAGTTTGTACCAAGCTTTCGCAAAGGCCAACTGGAATTCTTCCGGGTTTTCGTGAAAGCGCTTGGAGATCTTGCCGTAGATTGGGTCCTCTCTTAGCGCGATGTCGGTGGTGAACATGATCGGAGCGCTTGTCTTCCCAGGCACATGAGCGTCTTCAACGTCGCCAGCTGCCGATTCGTCGGTAGGCGTCCATTGCCAGGCACCGGCGGGGCTCTTGGTGAGCTTCCACTCGTAGCCGTACAAGTTGTCGAAGTAGCCGTTGGACCATTGCGTTGGAGTACTCGACCAGGCTCCCTCTAGTCCGCTGGTGATCGTGTCTTCGGCATTCCCCTTCCCGTGCGCGCTCGTCCAACCCAGGCCTTGTTCGGCGATGCTGGCAGCTTCCGGCTCCGGACCGACCGCGTCGGCGGGAGCGGCACCGTGTGCCTTGCCAAAGGTATGTCCGCCAGCAATCAAGGCCACCGTTTCCTCGTCGTTCATCGCCATCCGGCCGAAGGTGTCTCGGATGCGTGCTGCGGATGCTAGCGGATCCGGCTGACCGTTGGGGCCCTGCGGGTTGACGTAGATCAATCCCATTTCGACGGCGGCCAAAGGGTCTTCCAGTTTGCCTTCGTCGTCGTAGCGAGTATGACCCAGCCACTTACTTTCCGGCCCCCAATAGATGTCTTCCTGAGCTTCCCACACATCGGCTCGTCCACCAGCAAACCCGAACGTCTTGAAGCCCATGTCTTCGAGCGCTACGTTGCCGGCGTAGACCATCAGGTCCGCCCAAGAGATTCTGTTGCCATACTTTTGCTTGACGGGCCACAGCAAGCGACGGGCCTTGTCGAGATTCGCGTTGTCCGGCCAGCTGTTCAGCGGAGCGAAGCGTTGCGTGCCGTAGCCTGCGCCGCCGCGCCCCTCGTAGGTGCGATAGGTGCCGGCGCTGTGCCAGGCCATTCGAATAAACAGCGGACCGTAGTGTCCCCAGTCCGCGGGCCACCAGTCTTGTGACGTGGTCATCACGCCCACAATGTCTTGCTTCAGTTCTCCCAAATCCACCTTGGCGAACTCGTCGGCGTAGTTGAAATCCGCTCCCAGCGGATTGCCCTTCAGCGAGTTCTGATGAAGGATGCCGACGTTCAGCTGGTTGGGCCACCAATCTCGATTGGAGAGTGCCGATGCGGCTGTATGACGATAAGCGCCGGCGGGTACGCCCATGACCGGACATTGACTGACCCCGTCATTGGCTGGTGCACTAGTCATTTTGGATTTCTCAGCTGGATTTTGGGCAGTCACATAATTGGCAGTCGATCCGACGATGGCCAACATGGCCAACAGTCGCTTCAATCTTGAACGGGTATTCATGTCCTCTCCATTGGTCAGGGTCCGCTTCGGTGGCAGCAGCCACCACTGTCAGCACAGTGTAGGGAGCAGGAATCATAAATCCAATGCATTTTCGAGATATCTTCCATGCATTGTATGCATGGACTGATTGGCCGATGGTTCGCGGCACGCCAAAAGCGCGGCGGATTGTTCTACAAAGTGTGTTGCGGAGTACGCTGGACAGGCTCGCGTAAAACGGCAACTCGGCGGCCTTGTTCTGGAGAGGAAAAATGAGTTTGCAAAATGGCCTTAAGACGGCAGTATCCAACTTCAGTTGGAAGCTACTGGCGTTGTCTAGTTTTTGGACCGGGTCGAGCAGTGTGGTTGGCTTGGCGACGGAAACCCATGCGCCGGCACGATCTAATGTCATCGTCTTTTTTGTGGATGACATGGGTTGGACAGATAGCAGCGTTTACGGCAGTGACTTTTATGAAACACCGAACTTGCAACGCCTCGCTGATCGCGGAATGAAGTTTCGCCAAGCTTACGCACAGCCGCTTTGTTCTCCGTCGAGAGCAGCCTTGCAAACCGGAAGATATCCAGCTCGGTTTGCGATGCATCAGGCGATCACGGGTGGCAGCAAGGCGAATCCGCAAGTGCCGGCTCGACCCCGCGGTAACGAATCCGTGTTGTGGCCCGAGAGTCGATCGCATTTGCCACCGGACGAAACGACGATCGCCGAGGCCGTCAGTGCGGCAGGCTATGACACGTGGTTTTTGGGCAAATGGCACTTGGGGGCCAGTCCCAAATATTGGCCGGGGAAGCAGGGCTTCAACCAGGTGATTTGCGTTGGTGGGGCGGGGCCGCGTGGAGGCTATTTTGGCCCCAATCAGATTCAGGCACTTGATCCGCCCAGTCCTAAGGACGAGTACATCTGCGAGCGGCTAACAACGGATGCTTGCCATCTGATTCGCAATCGATCGTCGAAACCCTTCTTCATGCTGCTGTCGCATTTCAATGTGCATGCCCCCTACGAAGCGAAGCCAGCTGACATCGCGCGTTTCGCCGAAAAGCGCAAGCAGTTGCCCGATGCGGTGCACCAAAATCCGGTCATGGCGGCGATGTTGTGGTCCATGGATGAGAGCCTGGGAAGGATCTTGCAGTGTTTGGAAGAAGAGGGAATCAACGAAACAACTTGGTTGTTCTTTGTCTCTGACAATGGGGGCGTCCATTGGCAAAATATGAAGGGTGCCACGGCAAAGCGTTTTCCGGTACCCGTGACGTCCAACGCTCCGCTGCGAGGCGGCAAGGCTTGCTTCTACGAAGGTGGCGTTCGTGTCCCGTTGGTCGTCAGCCACCCCAAGTCCGTCCAGCACGCGACGGTTTGCAACACGCCAGTGCATCTGATTGATCTCATGCCAACGATTTGCGAGATCGCTGGTGCGACCTTGGATCCGCACGAGGTCGATGGTGTCAGCTTGCTACCATTGCTCCATGGAGACGCCAAGGATTTTCCGCAGCGCAAGCTGTATTGTCACTTTCCACGAAGGAAGACGTTGGCGGGTACAGTCGGTGGTTCTTTTGTGCGTGATGGCGACTTCAAATTGATCCGCCATTGGTTTGGAGACGAGAGTGGAGAACACAAATACGAGCTGTTCGATTTGAGCTCCGACATCGGCGAGGCGGTGAATCTAGCGAAGCAACGACCTTCTCAGGTCCAGGAGCTAAGTGCCGAACTCGACCGCTGGCTCGCCGAAACAAATGCCTTGATTCCGCAACCGGCCAAGTAAGGTTCGCAGCCAGCAGGATCTGCGACTTCGCAAAACGAACGGATTGCGGCCAAAATCGAGGAGGGCCAAAGAGATATCGGCGCCGCATCGCAGCCCGGAGTTGCCTACACCAAGGTCTCACGGGGGGCAAAAAGAAGTTGCGGGAGCCAGATTCGAACTGACGACCTCGAGGTTATGAGCCTCGCGAGCTACCGGGCTGCTCCA
>JANQOL010000836.1 GCA_028289675.1 Pirellulaceae bacterium | reverse complement strand
AACCCCAGGTAGTCCCTGCTGGATGGTGCGGGCCAAATCCTCGTCGGTGGCCACTCCATTGCCGCCGGAAACGTACCTCATGGGTTCGCGCCGCAAGTTCCGTGGTCGCGGTGTCAAATGGCGGGCAGCTCGACCTAGACCATCGCCGGAGGCGCCATGGCATTCGGCACAGTGGCGTAGGTAGCTGGCGTTGATTGCTTTACCATCTTCCATCTCGTCAGCACGAGGTGCAGGACTTAGGTGTGGCAACGTGGGGTGTCGAGGAGCGAATGCCGGCGAGGTTAAGTTGTTCATCTCGTCCACAATTGCCTGCGCGCCGGGATACAACTGCTGCTTCACTCTCAGATCAACCAACCTTCGCACACGGGCGACCCGGTCGAGCGCAACCTCGAAGACTTCTGACGCTTTGTCCGAATCTCCGTTCAGCGCCAGTGCGGTGGCGGCCCAGTTGACCCTTCTCGTCAAAATCTGCCCTTGCGCAGTCTGGCCATTTAGCGTTAACGACAGGGCGCGATCGGTGAGGGAGCCAAAATCATCTGCCGTCTCGAGACCGCTTTCACGCACCGCGGCCGCTGCCCGAGCATAATCGCCAGAATCCAATGCGACTTCTGCCTGTTCCAGAAGCAATTCGTTGTTCTCCGGTGCCGTTTGCAACGACTCTTCGGCAGCCTGCAATTGGCCAATTTGCCGTTGGATTCGGGCCAATCGAACGGGAGCCATGGTGTTGTCAGGAAAATTCGTAGCCATCAACTCGTAGAGTTTTGTTGCGGCGGCCAGTCGGACATCTGGTGGTTCTCGCAACCATTCGGCCAGGGCCGCGTAGGACTCTTCATGGGTTGGATGTTCGCTGATGTTGCGCGCCAACCGTCTCTCCGCTTGTGTGGAACGCCCCATGAATCGAAAGGCCATCGATTCCAGATATCCGAGCTGCGCTGCTGCGACAAATTGCGGATCGTTGGCGAATTGCTCCAATTGGCTGGCCGCTCCGCGGCTGTCTCCGCGGGCTAGCATGCCAAGAATCACTACGGAGCGGGCATCCAAGGGATCGGCTCCAGACCGCTCCAACTGCCGGAGAAGTCGAGTGGGGCTTTCGTCCGTCCCGCCTTGCTGCACTTGCAACAATTCCCTCGCCAACTCATACGAGGGCGCGTCTAACTTCTCCAACTCGGCCATGATGGTTGCAAATTGCTGCGAGCGTCCTAATCGCCGCGCACAATTCGCTTGCAACGTCAGGGATTCAACTCGATTCGTTGTCTCCTTGGCGGCGATTCGCCATGCGGCCGACAGATCACCACGCGCGTATAGCTGCTGGGCCTGCTCCAAGGCTCCGGCGGGGCGCCACGGCTGCCAAGTTCCAAGCACTGCGGCGAGCAAAGCAGCCAGGCACAGCAAGATTACGATGGCTTTGGAAATGGTGAGCTGCCTTTCAAGAGAGGCAATCCGATACGGAAGCCCACTACTAGAGCATTTTTGCTTTTGGTGTGGCCTGTTTTCGACGGAATGAACAACCATTCCCTTGATGACGCAGGCGATACGTCCGTGCGATTCGCCCGGAGGCGGGCGTGGTTTTATGCCGTGGGGTCTGCCGCCATCCAGGATACCATACCTACAATAATCTCGTGCCAAAGATGCAGCGCGGCAATAGACCGTACGTTGCTACTCTTGGCAAAACAGTGCAATCGATGATTCGATGTTTGGAACCCGGTTATGTTCAGCCCCAACTTCTTGGCTTGGCTTTCACTCGCGCTAGTCGTCGCGGCGGGAACGGGTTGCAATTCGAATCCATCCATGAACCGTCCTTTGGCCGACACTAGCCAGCTGGAAGATCTCCTGGTGTCGGAGCCAGCGGATTCGGAACGCATGGATACGGTAAGCCCGGATTCAGAGCGTTTGGAATTGGAGGCGGTGGCCGCTAGCCTGCAGCCACCGGAATCCGTGCAGGCTTTCTGCGGAGACTGCCACGCCCTGCCTCCCGCGGCTATTTTCGAACGCGATGTGTGGTACGAGGAGATTCGGAAAGGATACGAATTCTACGCCAAGTCCGGCCGCCAGGATCTTAGTCCTCCGCCTTTGCAGCAAGTGCTGGCCTATTACCACGAACATGCACCAAGGCGTCTGGAGTTTCCAGTTCCGGAGCCAGTGGACCGACAATGGGTCGAGCGTTTTGAGGTCACGAAACTGAATTGGAAGGACAACGTCTACGTGACCGCTGGCGTCTCCTTTGTACGTTGGATGGAGCTGATGGAGCCAGGGCAATCGCACTTGATCGTCAGTGACATGCGCGACGGCAGCATCAGCCTGGTGCAACCGGATCCTCGTCAGACGAGTCGGCGGGTCATTGGTCGCGTTGGACATCCGGCTCGGGTCACTGACTGCGATATCGACCAAGACGGTTGGCAAGATCTCGTTGTAGCCGACTTGGGCAGTTTCAACCCGTTTGATCATACGTTGGGACAAGTGGTTTGGCTGAGACGCTTGCCCGAGACGCCGGATTTCGAACAAATCGTCTTGGCCAGCGGCCTCCCGCGCGTCACCGATGTCAGTGTTCATGACTTTACTCGTGACGGACAATTGGAATTGCTGGTGGCCGAATTTGGGCATCGGCGATCTGGGGGCGTGTCCATGTGGGTCAATGAATCCGGTCAGCCCTCGAAGCCCAGTTATCGGCGGCAGCCTATTGATGACCGGCCGGGCACGGTCCAGTTGCCGATAGCAGACTGGAACGAAGACGGTCGGCAGGACGCGGCCCTCTTGGTAAGCCAAGAGTACGAGGCAATTGATTTGTTGATCAATCGTCCGCTCGCGGCAGGCCGAATGCGTTGGGATCACCAACCAATTTGGTCGGCGCAGAATCTCGGCTATGGTTCCGTTGGTTTGGAAGTTGCCGATTTAGACAGCGACGGTGATTTGGATCTCTTACTGGCCAATGGCGACTGTTTTGATAACAACTACGCCAATGCAACTCACGGAATCCAGTGGCTGGAGAACTTGGGCGATACCCGCTTTGAAATGCACCGCTTAGCCGATTTACCTGGCGCGTACCGCGCGGTGGCCGGTGATTTCGACAATGACGGTGACCAGGACATCGTCGCTGTGGCAAACCTACCGATGTCCGTCAAGCCGATTGCGTTGCGGCAGCAGAGTTTGACCTCAATCTTACTGTTGGAACAAACCGGAACGGGACAATTTGAGACGCACGTGTTGGAGCGGGGAACTCCCCGTTATCCGGCTTTAGAAGTCGCCGACTTCAACGACGACGGCAAACTAGATTTTGCTGTTGGCGTCCAGTTGTTTGGTAACGACCCACCAGAGAGCGCCGCAGCCCAGCTGCCAAGACTGATGATCTGGTGGGCCCGTTAGCCGACTGTTCAACGTCTTGCGATTTCGATGGCTTAAGAAACTGTGTCAGCTTGGCCGAGGTATTCCGCCATGAAAAAAATGGGTCACGTAAACAGCCTTGTCATGCTCGCTCAACCGATAAAGAAACGTGCTGGTATCAACAATCAGCATGCGAATTGTGTCATTTGATACCCTACTTTCCGGAGCAATGGGGAATCGGTTAGGGAACACCGCTAGAGATTCGACCGCTCGAAGAGCCTTTTGAAGCCAAAGCTGTGCACTTTGGGGTTCGAGTTTATTATCGGCGATGTGGTCAATATGTTCTTCGAGTGCCTGTCTTGCCGCGGGTGAAATAACTACACGGTACTGTTCCATTAGCGGATATCTAGACCGTGTTTTGCGGCAATTTCGCGGATAGACGTGGCCATATCGGTGCCCTTGCCTGCACAAATGTCTGCCTCGCCGCGTTTCATGGTAGCAACATTTTCACGCAACTGAGATTCTGTGAGCGTTCCGCGGGGATCTTCGTCGGGAACTGTGGGAGCATCAATTAAGGCGCGAACAATGTGCTCGTTGTCAGCCAGACGCTCTATCAGCCTTGCGACGGCAGCCGGATCGGAAGAACCAATCATCGTGCTAAGCTTTCGCCATGCTTGTTCAGATAACTCAATACTCATTGTGAAACCTCCTGTTCAATGATAGCACGGCAGAAGAACAAGCGTCAATCAAGTGAGGAACCTTGTTCTGATAGAACTTCGCTGCGCAAAACGCAGCGTGGACCGCACGCTATCGCGTAGCGGCGGATTTGCGCACTGCCATTCTTGCAAACTGACCAAACACGCGTGTTTGTATGTACGTGCGCTGCAGTTCGTGATCCGGCGTAAGATATGCAGGTTAAGCGGGTTCGAAACGATCCTGCAAGGCTTCGACCGACAACTCCTCTTTGCGCAGCGCCTCCATGGCTCGTACCGCCGCGTTAGCAGCCGCCATGGTGGTAATGCAGGGAACTCCGTTTTGAACCGCTGCTGCCCGAATTCGACCTTCGTCCGTCCGGGCACCTTTCCCGTTGGGAGTGTTGATAATCAGAGACACGTCTTCGTTCTTGAGATAGTCGATCAGATTGGGTGATCCTTCGGCAATCTTCTTAACCACAGTTACAGGAATGTCCGCCTCCATAATTACCTTGGCTGTCCCGGGAGTCGCCAAGATTGGGAAGCCCATGTCGTGGAGGCGCTTGACGATGTCGGGGACACCATGTTTGTGGCGCGAATTCAAGCTCACAAAGATGTTGCCCGAAGTTGGCAACACAACTCCTGCGGCAACCTGAGCCTTGGCGAACGCGATCGAGAAACGTTCGTTGATGCCCATGACTTCGCCAGTACTGCGCATTTCGGGGCCCAGCACGATGTCGACGCCGGCAAATTTTCGGAACGGAAACACGCTTTCCTTGATCGACACACGCTTCGGAACGGGTTCGCTCGTGACCTGGAGCTCGGCCAAAGTCATGCCCGTCATCACCTTGGCGGCCAGCTTGGCGACGGGCACACCGGTGGCCTTGGCCACAAATGGAACGGTTCGGCTAGCGCGTGGATTAACTTCGATGACATAGACATTGTGCACGCCCTCTTCCAGTTTGACCGCGAACTGAACGTTCATCAGGCCGACGACTTGCAGGCTTTTGGCCATCGCCACCGTCGCTTCGCGAATCTCTTGGATGACGTTTGGCTGCAAGCTGTGCGGTGGAATAACGCAGGCGGAATCTCCCGAGTGGACTCCGGCTTCCTCAATGTGTTCCATGATGCCCATCACGACGACGTTCTCACCGTCGCACAGTGCGTCGACGTCCACCTCTGTAGCATCCTCCAAGAAGCGATCGATCAACACGGGCTGGCCCTCAGCGACCACGAAGGCCTCGGCCACAAACCGCTCGAATTGAGCTTGGTCGTAGCAGATCTCCATTGCTCTTCCTCCCAGCACAAAACTGGGCCGGACGAGGGCCGGAAAGCCAACCTTCTTCGCTTCGGTTCGCGCTTGGGCCATGGTGCGGGCGATGGCGTTGGCCGGCTGCTTCAGTCCCAAGTTGTTCAGCAGCTTCTGGAACTTCTCACGGTCTTCGGCGGCA
>JANQOL010000831.1 GCA_028289675.1 Pirellulaceae bacterium | reverse complement strand
CGACCGAGCGCGATCTGATCGGACAGCTTGTGTTGCTCGACGGATGTTCCGTCAGTTGTTGCCTTGGCTGGTGCGGCGGCGTTGTCGCGGAGTTGTTGGTTGTCGTCGGGCATGACTTGAAGAGAATTGTTGTCCCTCTACTGGTATATATCCGTAAACGCGCGCCAACTTTTTGGCACATTCCGGGAGTGAGTAATCGCACGTCGTACGATCATCTTTGAGCCGTGCCACTTCCGGCGAGAAAAAGTTTGCGCTGAGTCACCGCGTCACTGCTCACACGTCGGCACTTCAAGAACTTCGCCTTTCGACCAGGCAATGAAGTCGGCGCCGTAAATGCGTGGTTGTCCCATCACATACACCAGTACGTCCTTGAACGGCACGCCGCTTCTCGCGTGCTTTGTGCTCAACCATCGCCTCCAAGTCCGGGACTTGATCCCCATTATCTGGCAGAACTCCTCCCGTGAGTATTGCCGGTTTGCATCGACACCCAAGCTGGTGTGTTGTTGCAGTGTCCGACAGAGACCCACGAGTGCCTCCTGGAGATCGGTTGCGGTCTGCATGACGTTGCCCTTTAACGAACGAATCCTGTGACTGCCTCAAGCGGCCACAGGATTCTTACATTTTCAACCCGATAAACAGTGGCGAAAAGGTAACGAAAAGGTGCGCACCTTTTAGGCCGCAAGTCCTTCTGCGAAACGCTTCCCGATCTTCGTCACCCAGCAACCGCCGCCGCGTCCGCGCTTCGCAGTCAGCAAGTCCCGACTGACGAGTTGCGAAATCGGACGTTTGAATGAGTCGGAATCCGCAAAGGGCCCTTCCGCCAGGCGGGCAATGGCGTCGATGGTTAAGCGGTTGGCTGCGTTGACTGCTCCCGCTTCAACCATCGCCACCAGCACATGGCACTGCCGCTCACTGAGGGCCAGTGAGTCAGGGGACTCGGCACGCGAAACCACGAGCAGATTGCGAACGGCCCCGTTGTAGAAGGAACGCCACTCGCTTCGTTCCAAATCCCAGCAGGTTACCAACCAACCCGATCGGCGCAAGTCGGGCCGCTCCTGAAGGCTGCGCGGGTGGAGCGGTTCGCTAAAGGTATCCCGCGCATCGTGGACATGCACATGTCTCCGAACGAGCGCCGACCGCACGCAGGCTCGGTTCTGCCCGCTTTGGGGATAGGAGAACTTCACCTCACAGCCAATCGCCTCGTGCAACTCCATCGTCGTTTATCCTTTCACTTCAGTCATGCAGATTCCTTGTGTTCTTCTCCGTGGGACAGCCACGGACCGGGGGCCGATTGCCGGCCCAGCCACGCCAGAATTGTTTTAGGCAGATACACGGACAGGCTCAGCCTGTTGCTGCTCGATTTCTGCGCGGCGGATGTTACCACTACCCGGCGCGACAATTCCCAGTCGCACCTGATTCCCTTTGATCCGAATCACTCGAATCGTAATGTCGTCGCCGATCTTGATATCCTGTTGGCATTTGCGAGATAGAACGAGCATCAAAAGCTCCTTTAGGATGAGAGACAAGTGGAATCCGCCCCACGGATGGCAGTGATAAGCGTCCATGCCGTGGACACGTGTTGCGACTTCGAGTACCGGAACGAGCGACCAGCCCCCATGACTCAAGTACATTCAGGTAATGGGTCACCGTATTCGTGCTTTGAAACCCAAATACGACGCAGATTTCCCGGAGTGTTGGGCTCCGCTGTTCAACCAGGATCGACTCCCGGATGAACTCATAGACTTCCCGCTGGCGATCCGTCAGGGGCCAGGGCACATCGGTCAGTTGCGTCCGGAGTTCCTTCAGGACCAGACAACGTCTGCGAACCTTTGTTATCCTGTCGCTCATGAGGCGATCCTTTCACGCTTCAGTCGCCGCGACTCTTCATGCAGTTTCATGACCAGCGACTTCCAACGGCGGACTTTCATCGCCAAAAAGATCCCGTCCATTACAATCTCGGCTTCCCAGGAATTGCGGCCGATGCAGGCGGCAATCTCGCTGTTGGCATAGCCGCGGAGCATGTAGTCGAGCACCTCAACTTCCAGTTGGGTCAGGCTCCAGATTCGTGTTACTTCGTACAGGCTTGGCAGTGACATAGATGCTTCTCCATGAGGTTGGCACGCTTCCAATGAGCGCGCACGTATAGACAGTGACAATTACCGTGAGTGAGGAGTGGCCGCCGGACCTCGGGTGAGGTGGTTGGTGGGTCCGGTTGTGATCAGCCGTAAAGAAGTTCCCCTTATCAGCCCCGCTGTACAGGGGCCGCCGGTAGAGCCCGGGGTATCCCGGCACCGGATGGCATCCATGCTTCACGAGGCACTCCTTGGCGTTGCCTCGCGAAGGGTATAGTAACTGTTCAGGCGTATATGTCTAGCAGAATTTGGGGCAATCCAATTATCTCTATCCTGTTTCTTCTAAATGGTTTATGGAGATGGCACTGGGCCTAAATAGGATAGGCCATATGGGGGTGCCTGAGAGTGCTGGCATGCCTGCCACAAGTCCGTGCTATTTCACGCTCTGCGACAAGCTATTGTCTACTTGTTAAGTGCGCGATTGCCGCTGGGCACGCAAGTTTTTTTTTTCCAGTGAGTGATGTGCCGCAGCGCGCGAGCGCAAGAAATCCGAAAAACATTTTGTCACTAGGTGGCCTATGAGTGGCCGCTCGGTGGCCGCCCCATGACACCCCCCTCTGATGCGGTCCCGATTTTACCTATAGCGATTTGGGCTTCTTGGGACTACTTACCTTATAGAGGGCAAGCGTGATTCGTGTCACGCACTCAACCCCCTCCGTCTCTCTGGCTCTCGCCAACGTAAGTGCCCCACGTTCTTCCCTGTGAAAGGTCTGCGCCCATGCCACGTACTCAGCAAGAAGCAACGCTGTTTGACCAATACCAACCCCTCGCTAAATCCATGGCCCGCAAGTTTGAGAACTGCGGTGTCGACAAGGGCAACTTGCGACAGGAAGCGTTCGTAGCCCTGCTTCAAGCGGTGGACGAATACAACCCACAGTCCGGCCGACCGTTTGGTCCCTATGCACAGGAAATCATTCACAACCACCTTGTGCGGCTGGTAGACGACTCCGGCATTATCAGCCGCAGCTGGCGCGTGTCAGCAGATTCCAAGAAACTGCAAAAGACTCAAGAACGTCTGTCTCACGAGTTGGGCCACCAACCCACCGACGAAGAGATCTGTGAGGCACTCGGCTGGGAGTATCGCCACCTTCTCGATGTGCGTTCCAAAACACTGCCCATGGAGACCGTTCAAGAGGAGCTTGAGCAACTCGTGACTGGCAACGACGAGTTGATCGAGGAATGCATCGAACGTGAGTCGGAGGATGCATTGAAAGTTGCCATCTCAAAGCTTCCGCGCCGCCAGCAGAAAGTGCTTGAGATGGTCAGCGAGGGCCTTTCCTGCGAAACAATCGCGGCAGAATTGGGACTGTCTCGCCAGCGCGTGGCACAACTGCGAGACGGTGCGATTGGCGGACTTCACAACACTCTGACTGTCGTTGCAGCCTGAAAGGACCGCCATGAACTCGGCAACCACAACTCAGCCGCGCGCAGACGTGCAATTCAAACTGCGGCCGCGCGAAGTACGCCACGTGCGGCGGGCCGCGGCCTGGCTCTCACGTCGCTGCGGCTACAACCGTTCTGACCGTGAAGACCTGCTTCAGGATCTGGTGCTGGAACTGTTGGAGCAATGGCAGCGTTTTGATCCCGAACGCAGTAAGCGGATTACGTTCATCAAGCAGGTCGTCGACTCAAAGATCAAAGACCTGATCCGCTTCAAGAATGCACAGAAGCGGGATTTCACAGAAGAGGGCCAGTCTCTCAGCGAACTCGTGGAGGACTGCGACGGGCGCAAGGTGCGGCTTGCCGAGTTGATTGGCCCCGAAGATTTGAGCCGAAGGACTCGTCATTTTCCACGGGAAGCGTGCGACCTGCTGGACCTGATCAGCGATGTTCGCCACGTGATTGAAACTCTACCGGACCACCTGCGCGAACCTTGTCAGCAATTACTCCGACGAAACCTGGAAGACGCGCCTCACGACATTCCAGATCACGTGTTGGTGGGTATCCGTAGCCACTTCGAAAGGGCCGGTTTGGCCGACTACCTCCGCACCTGAGCGACTATGACTGCAACCACCACCAGTTTATTGATTCATGAGCCCGCCGAGGCGTACCACGCTCAGAGTGGCGAGTATCTCTCCAGCCACGCCCTGGCCAACTTCCGCAAGTGTCCGTTGCTATACCGCCGCAAGCAACTGGGCCAGATTGCAGACGAGGATCGGCCAGCCTATCTGGTTGGTCGCGCGGCACACACCATGATCCTCGAAGGGCGGAAGCAATTCGACCGGGAGTATGTCCTCGGCGGGCCCATCAATCAGCGTACTGGCAAGCCCTACGGCGCGGAGACGAAGACGGCTCGCGAGTGGGCACGGTTACAGGGAAAGTCGCTGCTTGCCAAGGAACACTACGAGACCGTTCGCCGGATGAACGAGTCAGTGTACTCGCACGAGATTGCCGCTGAGTATCTGGCTATGGGCGAGGCGGAAGGTGTTGCCCGCGAGACGTACTGTGATGTCCCGTGCCAGATCCGCATCGACTGGTTCGAAAGTCACCGAGGAATCGTTGATCTCAAAACGTGCGACGACCTGACCTGGTTCGAAGCGGATGCCCGGCGCTATGGCTATGCCCACCAGTTGGCATTCTATCGCGCCGTGCTTGAAGTCGCAGTCGGTGTGAATGTGCCGATCCACCTGGTGGCCGTGGAAAAGAAGGAACCATTCCGCACGGGTGTGTGGCGAATCCACGAAGACGTGCTCGCCAGGGCGCAACGCGACAATGAATCCGCTATCGAGCGTTT
>JANQOL010000830.1 GCA_028289675.1 Pirellulaceae bacterium | reverse complement strand
TTTCGGGCGTGTTGGCCGGTTCGCAGTCCAGTGCTTCGGGCAACGTAGGCTCTGCCGTTGCGGGTAGCTACGGTTCACTAACGATCGACTCCTCGGGTGCTTACACGTACGTGGTGGACAACTCGAACGCCGCCGTGCAAGCGCTCCGTACCTCCTCGGACACATTGACGGACGTGTTTACGTACACGATGGTCGACACCGCCGGTCACGCTAGTACCGCAGAAGTCACGCTGACCATTCAAGGTTCGAACGACAACCCGCATGATCTGGTCGCAACCGGACTGGTCATCGCGGAAAACTCTACCAACACGAGTACGGTGGGCAGTGTTTCCGCCAACGATGTCGATGCTGGGGACGGTTTTACGTATGTGTTGCTTGACGATGCCGGTGGCCGCTTCGATATCGACCTGAACACCGGCCTTATCGTGGTCGAAGATGGCTCGTTGCTGAACTACGAGAACATGACGTCTCATACGATTACGGTGCGCACGACCGATGCGGCAGGCGCGACTTATCAAGACGATTTTGTGATCTCAATCACTGATGTCGATGAATTCGATGTCGGTCCAGTGACGGACGCGGATGTTGCCAGCAACTTCGTGTCAGAAGACGCTTCTGTAGGCACATTGGTTGGTATCCAGGCAAGTGCGACGGACGATGACGGAACCAACAATACGATCACTTATACGTTGGCGGACGACGATGGTGGAAGGTTTGCCATCGATAGCGTGACTGGGCAAGTGCGATTGGCGGCGGCCATCGATCGCGAAGCTGACGGACCGACGCGTACGATAGTGATTCGAGCGACCAGTTCGGATACTTCTTTTACCGATCAATCATTCTCGATCGCCATTGGCGACGTCGATGAATTTGATGTCAGTAGCATTGCGGACACGAACTCGTCGACGAACGAAGTTGATGAAAACGCCGTGGCGGGCACAACCGTCGGCATCACAGCACTGGCCACGGATGATGACGCGACCAACAGTGCCATTCAATATTTTCTGGTGGACGACGATGGTGGAAGATTCGCCATCGATGACACAACGGGGATTGTAACCGTAGCGGGTGCCATTGATCGAGAAGTAGACGGGCCACAGCGGTCGATTACCGTGCGGGCTAGCTCCACGGATGGGTCGTACCAAGATCGTACGTTCACGATCGCGGTCAACGACTTGGATGAATTCGATGTAGGAGTCGTCAGCGACAATGATGCGTCCGCCAACGTTGTCGTTGAAAACGCAAGCAGTCATACGTTGGTTGGCATTGTGGCCTTGGCGGTCGATGCGGACGCGACCAACAGTGACATTACTTATTCGCTGATCAATGACGATGGTGGCAGGTTTCAAATCGACCAAGCTACGGGAGTCGTCACGGTAGCTGCCGAAATCGACTACGAGGCCATTGGGGACACGCGAACGATATTGGTGCGGGCGACTTCTGAAGACGGCTCCACCGCCGATCTAAGTTTAGACATCGCTATCGTCGACGTGAATGAAGCTCCAATTGCGGAGGCCGATGACTATACAACCAGTTACATCGACGACTTGATCGTAGACGCCGCTGGTGTCATGACCAACGACTCGGATCCTGACGGCGATTTGCTCAGCGTGGTTCTCGTCTCGGGGCCGCATTCTGGGGCACTGACGCTGAACAGCGACGGTAGTTTGATCTACGTCCCGGTGCCTGGATTTGAGGGACAAGTCACCATCCAGTACTTTGTGACAGATGGGACACTTCACTCGGCGACCCAGACGATTACGATCCTGGTGACGTTGCCGGATAACGTACCGCCCCCTGAAGATACTGGAGGTGGGTCCGACAACGATTCTTCAGCCGGCCAAAACGATCCGGAACCCGGCGGTGACGAAGGAATTGATGATCAACTCCTTCCAAATGAGGACGCGCCGACAAGCGTTGAAATGCCAGTGCCTCCGGCAACTGGTGACATGACAAATGAAGCCGCCACCGGCGATCCTCAGCTGGCCAGCAACACGGCTGCGCCAGCACCGTCAAGATCGTCACAATCGTCACGCTTAACGCGCGAGATCGACGTCGTGGCCCGTGAGTTCTCGACGCGCTTTCTCGCTCGGTTATCTGGTGAGCAAGACTTGTCCAGTTTGCGTCTGGCTGCCCAATCCAAAGAAATCTCTCATCAGCTAGAGACGATTCAGCTGGTCTTCCAGGACGTGGAACGTCACATGTTGGAAGACTACGAACAAGACTTCTTGGCGTCGGTAGATCCTGTGGTGGCCACTGCCGTGGGTACCGGAGTCGTGATTTGGGTGGTTCACGTCGGACAAGTGGCAGCGGCGGTCTTAACTACCGCTTCGACCTGGGTGCATTTTGATCCACTGACCATCCTAGAGAACGCGGAAATGGCGGACGAATCCCTGAATACCAGCGATTCTTCGTTGGTTTCCGAGGCCCAAACGCCTGACCAATAGCCATGCGACGCGTATCGACGATCCACAAGTTGACCTTGCTGTTGGCGTTTTTGTCGACGCTGCCCGCCTTTCTGATGGTGGTCCGCGGTGTCAGACAAAAGCATACCGCCCAGACAGAGAATCGTATCGCAAGTTGCCAACAGCTGGCGTTGGGCGCCGCGCTCAATTTGCGAGATCAAGACTACATAGCCATCGGAACGCTCGTTGACGAATTTGTCGCCAGTCATCTGGATGTACGCGTGCGCTTAGTTCGCTTCGATGGTTTGGTGGTTCACCAAACTCACGAAACTTTTGGTTCAGTGGAGGAAGTCTTCCAGCCCCCTGAATCAAGCGGCGATATTCGCATTCCATTGAATCGTAATGGGCGTCAATGGGGCACCCTGCAAGCGGTGTACGTCAATCCACAGCTGGCTGCCCAGCTGTGGACCTATGGCCGACCATTGTTAGCTACGTTCTTGATGAACATGTTTAGCTTTGGTCTCTTGCTGCGGCGCGCGTTGACGGCTTTGGATACTGGCAAAGCCGTACCCAAACGCGTACGAAACACGCTGGATACGATCGCCGGTGGTGTCGTTATTTTGGATTGCAAACGACGCATCGTGATGGCCAATGAAGCGTTTCAAAAAAGTCTGGATAGCGTCGCGGACGAAGTGCTGGGCAAGTCGCTGGATAAGTTCGGATTTGCCGACGATGCCAATTGCAGTTTGCCGTGGGACGCAGCGCTCGACAGTCGCGAGCGACAAGCCGGAGCGACCATCTTTCGGCGTGTACCCGGTGCAGAGCCCAAGTGCTTTGTCGTCAATGCGACGCCAATCTTTGGCGCCCAGGAAAAACTGGCGGGCACCTTGGTCAGCTTTGAAGACGTGACCGTGCTCGAGCAACAGAAACAGACGCTGATTCAAGCGATGTCCGAGTTGGAAACCTCCAAGGACGAAATTCGACGGCAAAATCTACGCCTACAGGAACTGGCCTCGCGCGACGCCCTGACCGGCACCTTCAATCGCCGGAGTCTGTTTGAGCAGTTTGAGAAGCTGTGGGGCCGCCGCGACGAAGATCGACTCGCTTGCATCATGCTGGACGTCGACCACTTTAAGAAGCTGAACGACAACCATGGACACGCGGTCGGTGATCAAGTCCTGCGGGATGTAGCGCGTACGATTCGAGATAACGTCCAAGAGCCTGGTTTTGTTGGCCGCTATGGAGGCGAAGAGTTTTGCGTCATCCTACCGGACGTCTCCGCCGAGCAGGCTAGCGAGGTGGGCGAGCAGATTCGGCAGGCCATCGAATCCAATTTGGCGCGGCCTTACCAAGTGACGGCCAGCTTCGGGGTATCTGGATCCGAGTTGGGCGCGGTCAGCTACCAATCCATGTTGGAGCAAGCAGATCAGGCGCTCTACCATGCCAAGGACAATGGCCGCAACGCGGTCTCCACCTGGCACGCTAACTTGGAATCAGCGGTGGACAACCTGCCGCCAGCTCTATCGGCTGAACCTCCCAAGGAAGATCAACCGATTTCGTACCACGCCGTGGCATCGCTGCATGCTGCCCTAGCCTATCGAGATGCCGACACGGCTTTGCACAGCCAGCGAGTCGCCGAATTGGCGGTCTCGATGGGCCGCGGCATCATGTCCGTCGGTGAATTGTACGTCCTGGAGATCGCCGGCATCTTGCACGACATCGGCAAAGTCGGCGTGCCAGACTCCATCTTGCTCAAACCCGGCAAGCTGACTGAGGAGGAATGGCGAGTGATGGAAGCTCACGCGCGAATGGGCGTGGAAATCGTAGATTCGTCGTTCGACTCTCCGCAGCTGTCCGACATCGTCAAGTTCCATCACTATCGCTTTGATGGCACCAACACACCCGAGGGCGGGCCCGTCGGAAAAGACATCCCCTTGGGCGCGCGGATCGTCTGTATCGTCGATGCCTTCGATGCCATGGTATCCAATCGAGTGTATCGGAAAGGTCGACCCGTCGAGCAAGCGTTCGAGGAATTGCGGCGCTGCGCTGGGACGCAATTTGATCCCGATCTGGTCGAGCGATTCATTGATTTGAAGACCGGTTGGAGGCCGGATAGCCGCTACTTCCAATCCGACTTTGACGATCGGCTGGCGGTATCCGTGGGCCATTTGACCGAGCGAACCTTGTACGCCTACGAATCACGGGATCGCGAGGCCCTGCGTAGCGTGTTGGCGCAGCTGGAATGGACCGGCCAACAATGCGACTTGCCGGCGGTGTCGCATTTGTCCGCCCGGTTACGCGAGTGCGTCGAAACCGACCAGACCGAGGTTTGGGAAGATTGTCTTCCCATTCTGCAAGACTTGCTGGAAATGTGCATGACGGTCCAGCGGGCGCACATCCGCGAGGTTGCCTCTCGACCGCAATTGACCGAGAACTGCCCTCAGCAGGCCTATTACTCGACGGCCCGTTCTTGGGAGCTGGAAACCGTGTCGACGACTCCCGACGACGGTGATCCTGAATCAACCACTGCCGAGCTGGACAGCGCCACTTGACGACTTAGGGCCGCATCAAGGTTTTGACACGGCAAAGTCGACTATCTGCCGTCAAGTACAACCAGCCATCGGGGGCCAAGGTACAGTTACTCGTTCTTTCACCGGTAACGATTCGCCCCAGCAATTTAGCTTGCGGGCTGAATACATAGATGCCTCCCGGGCCGCTCGCCCACAGATGGCCTTGGGAATCCACGGTCATGCCGTCAGGCAAACCAGGCTCCTGGCCGACGCGCTCGGTCACATTGAAAAATTCGCGGCCGGCATCCAGCGTCCCGTCGGCTTGCACCTGAAACGCAGTCCAGTTGGCCTGCGTCGGATTTGATTGGGCGACATACAACGTTTTTTCGTCAGGTGATAATGCGATACCGTTGGGACGTTCAATCTTATCCGTCAACAAGGTCAGCTGACCATCCGGAGCCAGACGATACACGCCGCAGAAATCCAGTTCGCGGCGAGGATCGGTAAAGCGTTCGGGCAGTCCGTAGGGTGGATCGGTAAAGTAGATGGCGCCGCTGCTATGCATTACTCCGTCGTTGGGGCTATTCAGCCGCCGACCGTTGTAATTGTCGACGAGCGTCTGCTTGCCACCGTCAACGGTTAGTACGCTCAGCCTGCGATCTCCGTGCTCGCACATTACCAGCCGCTGCTGCAGATCCAGGAACAATCCGTTGCTGCCGGGTTCCAGGCCATAGTAAGTGACGCCTGTGTAGCCGGATGGAGACATAAACAGCGAGATCGCGCCATCTTGATCCCATTTGAAGATGCTGTTGCGAGGGATATCAGAAAAGAGCAAGTATCCGTCTTCGCCGCCGAGCCAGACCGGTCCCTCGGTCCATGTAAACCCACTGGCAAGTACTTCGATCTGCGCGTCCGCTGGTACCAACTGCTTCATTTCAGGGGTCGTGAATTCAATCGAACCGATGGTGGATTGAGCCATAGCGGATTTTTCAAAGAGCAGCGACAACGCCATTGCAGCGATGAACAAACGATTCAGGGTGGTGCGCATGAAGCTAACTCCAAGTCGGGTGGTTGCCACGTGTGCTGCTGGTTCGCACCAGAAACGCGCTTTGGCTGGTAGCGCCAGGAACGGGGACTTGTTGCATCCGCACCGCATTGTAGCTGGAAGATTCCTTGATGCCACAAGTCATCGAGTGTTTCGCACGTCGAGTGAGCCCATGCTGTATGACGACAAAAAGCCACCAAGTTATCGTTGATCGGGTAGGTTCCGTTGGGTTCGGCTTGGATCCGCGGACGGCCGGGATCGCAAATAGGCGAACAGATCCGCAATGTGTTGGTCACTCAAGTTGGTGAGCGCTCCCTCAGGCATCAACGAAGTGTTGATGGCGGAAAAGGACTCCAACTGGCCGCGGTCCAATACGACCAACTGATTGTCGGCCGTCCGCAAGCTGATGGTCTGGGGATCTTGGAAGGCAATCATGCCCGTGACAACTCTACCGTCGACCGTCAGTGCCGCGTAAGACTGGTAGCCTTCCCGGATTTCAATACTGGGTGCGATGATCGCAGGCAGCCAAAACTTCAGATTGTCGCGATCGTAGTTGTCGAGTGCGGGGCCGATACTCTGCCCTTGCCCAAACAGACGATGGCACTTGCCACAGTGCTGTTGAAACAGTGCCTGTCCATGTTGGACGTCGCCTTGAGTCCGAGACAAGTATTCGGTGAGGCGCCGAATCGAGGCCACCTTTTCCTCGGAAGTGATCGCTGCCGGTTTGCCAAACGCCTGTACCACAGCTTCAGACACGGCGGTGGTCTCATACGTACGGAGCCGTTGGACGACGTCGGCGGGAATGTCGCTGGGCTTCAGACGCCAGTTGTTGACTTCGTTCAACAGAGCGAGTGCCCACGGTTCTCTGGAGGCCAACGTTCTGCACGCAGTATCGCGCAGATCGTGTTCAGCGGATATCTCGCGATCAAAACCACGAGTTAGCTGCTGTGGAATTCGATCGTCGGCGTAATTCACCAGCGCTTGTAGAGCGACACGTTGCAGCGCTGGGTCTTGGTGCCCTTGGCCGCTCGCAAATTGCAGCAGGGTTTGCAGAGCCTCGGGCGCTGCCTGAGAGCTCAACGCGCGTACCAATTCAATACGCAAGCCAGGGTCCGACTGCGGATTGCGCAGCGCACGCACGGCCGCGGGTACGACTTGCCGATCCCCCTGACGAACCGCCAAAGCAAGGCCCGACTCGCCTCGCGAACGGCGATAAGCCTGCAATGCTTGGTCGACCGTCGCCGGCAAGGGAGGCAGCGTGCGTCCTTGAAACGCCTGATTCAGTCCAGCAATCAAGCCGTCTCGACTGGCTTCGTCGGGTGCCAAATCGATCAACTCCGCGCAGATCTGAAGATCTTCGGACGTGCCGGTGGCCGCATAGCGACGCATCAAGCGCGTGCCAATGGTCGCTTCCATCAGCGGAGCCTGCCAGACGTCAGGCTCGCTCAAAAAGCCGCGCATGGCAGGCCAATCGGAAGCATGAGCTTCTACGGCCCACCAGATCATGAGCGGCAACTGCGGATCTTGATCGTCTGGCGTTGTCCGCAACAAACCGCGGGCGATGGCCAAGCCCACTTCGGGATCCAAACGCCGGGCGGTTGCGGCCAGCTGGCTGCGCACTTGAAGGTCGCTTTCTTGCTTCGCCAGGTCTTCCAGTTCGGCCAAGCTCTCATGCCGGTCTCCCAGCAATCGCACGACCCAGCGGCGAATGTCCGGTTGAGCGTGCCGTAACCAGCGCCGGGCTCGATCCGTGGTCAACTCTTGCCGTAAGTTGATGGCCCATAAGGCTTCCAAGCTATCGGATTGCTCCACTAACTGGACTAACCGGTCCTCGGTGGATGGGGCCGCGCGCGGTCTCCACCCTAATTCCAAGACAGCTCTTCGGCGTACCCATTTGTTTGAGTGGTCGAACAGGCTGATGAGCTGGTCGTCCGACATTTCCGCCAAATCACCAGCTTCGTACTTGGGAAGTTGACCCTCCGGACGCAGGCGATAAACACGGCCACTTTCTTTGTGCCAGTCGTCCGTGGGACTGACATGGCTTAACCGGGTATCGTACCAGTCAGCGATGTACACGGCGCCGTCGGGGCCAACTCCGGCGTAGACCGGACGAAACCATCGATCCGAGCACTCGACTAGATTCGGTTGATCTTGCGTCCGATAGCTGGAACCATCCGGTAGCCGCGCGCTATGCCACACGAGATTTTGCATGGCGTTGGGTGCGATGATCGAGCCGTCAAACTGGGCTTGGGGAAGCAAGCCACCTTCGTAAATCAAGAAAGCTTGCGGAAACCTGCGACCGTCTCCTTCAAACTTCATAGCCTCGAAAAATCCAAAGGCATAAGGATTGGTTAGCGGACCATGCTTGCCCCAATTCTTCCGCGAGTAGCTGCCTTGCGGGTAGTACCAGCCTCGTGTGTTACCACCGTTGGTGCCGGAAAACACGCGACCTCTGGAATCGATTTCCAAGCTGAAGGTGTTCCCGCCGCCTTCGGCGTAGATCTCAAACCTCTCGGACATTGGATCGTAGCGCCAAATGCACTGTCCTTGAAACGATACGCCAGCTGTGGCTGCCGAGCGAATGGTGCCGGCGGTCGTACTGCCGTTGGCCCCGTACAGCCAGCCATCGGGCCCCCACAGCAAACTGTTGGCTACCGAATGAGTGTCTTGAAGGCCAAAGCCCGACAAATGAACCTGGGGCTCACCGTCAGGAACAGCGTCCCTATCTTGGTCTGGATAGAACAACAAGTAAGGCGGATTGAGTACCCAGATACCACCACGGCCAATGGCGACCGAGGTGGCGATATTCAAACCAGTAATCACGTCGCGATGACTATCGTAGCGACCGTCACCGGTCGTATCTTCGAAAACGGTGATACGATCTTGACCACGTACATGATCGGGTGGAGGTTGCGGAACGCGATCAAAGACGGCTCGCAGGTGCTGGTCGAAACGTACCACCTTCAATCCCGCCGGATATTGATACTGGCGATACTGCACAACCCACATCCGGCCTTGGGAATCCCAACTGAGAAACAGCGGTTGCGAGATGTCCGGTTCGCTGGCGACCAGTTCCATACGAAAACCCGGCAAGGTCTTGAAGGAGCTTTCGGCGGCCTCGGGTGGTGTGGGAGACGAATCGTCCGCCTGCACGCCGCGGGGCGTGAACGTCTGCATGATTTCGGCGACCCGCTCGTTGCCCGCCACGTTGGCTGACGATTCATCTTGACCGTGAACCGCATGCGGTAGGCAGCAGACCAGCCCCCAAAGAAATGTCCGCACGAATACCTGGACCATGCCCGCGTGTTCGGAACGCAGGCGGCCAGTCCGGCGTGAGCCTGCCGGTGGCGGCGATGGCCACGCGTGAACACTGCTATTGTTTTGTCGATGCACGCTGTTGTTCCAATTGGCTGATCCAGGCACCCACATATTGCCCGTTGTCATGAAACGTGCGCCCGCTCACCAAGTTGCCGTCGACTACGCAAGCTTCATCCACAAATGTGCCGCCGCACACCTCCAAATCAAAACGGCATTTGGGAACGGTGGCCATTTTTCGCCCTCGTACGCGGTCCGCGTAGGCGGGTATTTCGACACCATGGCACACGCTGGCCACGGGTTTGTTGTTGTCGAAAAAGTACTGCGCGATACGGACCAAATCCGGATCGTAGCGAATGTATTCCGGCGCGCGGCCGCCTGAAAATAGAATGCCCGCGTACTCGGCCTCGCGAACCTCAGCAAAGGGTACGTCGCACTCGAGCGTGTAGCCCTCCCATTCCTTGGTAATCGTCCAGCCCGGTTTGACTTCATGCAGCACCAGTTGGTACCGGCGCTTTTCCGGCGCGGTCACCACTGGCTGAAAACCGGCTTCCTGGAGACGGTAGTAAGGGTACATCGTGTCGAGCAACTCGGTAGCATCGCCGATCACAATTAGTACTTTGTCCATCAGTTCCTCCGCAATGTTGGGATGCCGTTCTCAGCTTGTTCCAGCATCTAAGTTCGCCCATAGTTTCGCGGCATAGCACTCGGTGTTTGAGCGCTACCGTAGTCCATTCAGATAGTCTCTTGCCCGATTCAACTCTGCCGCAATTTGTGAAGTGGTTTCCAGGATGGGAATACCGCGAGGAAAGGGATGCATGAAGATTTCTGTCCAGCCATCGTAATGGATGTCCGCCAAGGCTTCGACAAGCGGCTGGAAGTCCAGATCACCGCGTCCCGGTAGCTGGAGCAATTCTTGGTCCTTCGGCAGTCGCTGCATGCAGCCGGCGCCATGTTGCCAAGCGTAAAAGACCTTGATCGACTTTCCTACGTCGCGAATCAACTGCGCCAGCTGCCCGGCGTCCTGCGGCAAATGGTAAGGAGCCAGTGCGATGCCCAAGCGATCACTGGGCGCGAATTCGGCAAGCCATTTGAGCGAGTCGGCTGAGTGAATCAAGTTATTGCCATGGTTCTCGATGGCGATATCAACATCGCATTCGGCAGCGACATCCAGGTGAGGTTTCATCTTCTCGCAGAACGCGGCAACAGCCTGCTTGAGTTCTCCGCCCGTCAAATCCCTGGGACCAGCACCGCCAGTCACCAGGGTTCCGCAATCCAGTTGCTGGGCCACACGCATTTCCGACTGCAAGCCAAACGGTCCGAGAGGATATTGCGTTACGCACCCCAAGGTAATGTTGTGTTCGGCCAGCATATCGCGGAATTTGGAGACTCCAAGATCGTCCAATTGCTCGCGCTGGTTTCCGTGCACTTTGGGCCACAGATCCACAGCGACCGCGCCCGTTCGCCGGACCTCAGGCAAGATCTCTCCGACGTACATGTACCCGTACAAGCAAGAAGCCAGCATGTATTTGAACTCAAAGGCTTCCTTGGGAACTTGCGCCTCCGCGATTGATTGTGCAATAGATGCGGCGGAACCGGCGGCCGCTGCGGCAACCGAGGAAACACAGAACTTACGACGGTTGAGGACACGCATAGTCAGCTGCTTAGGAAGGAAATTGCGGATGCTTGGTCGCGGCCCGTGTCTAGCGCTTGGGCTAAGACGATCGGAGCTGGCGCCCGGCTTCCAGGAAGGGTACGCCCAAATGCATGAGCTGTTGATTATCGGGGTTGAGAATCGGTTCAGGTGAATACTGAGTCACATAGGCGCGGCGCAGATTGTCGGTGAGATTGGCCCCGCTGCGATGAAAGGTCAGCGAACTGAACACGACCAGGCTTCCGGCGGGAACAACTGCAGCCACTCCCGGCTGGGAACCAAAATACCCGATGCGTTCCCCGGTTTCTTCATCTCGAGTGTGTTCGACCAGCGTGCGAATGCCGACGTCCGAAAACGGTAAAACGTACGCGGTACCGTTGTCCAAGGTCATGTCGTCCACAGCGGCCCAAATGGTGACGTATGGCCGGTGCGGGAATCCCAAATAGCCTCCGTCTTGATGCCAGGCAAAGGTGCTGCCACGTTCGGACGCTTTGACGACATACTGATCGTAAAACAGGAAGGCGTTTTCTCCGATCGTGGCTCGGCAAATATCTGCCATCAAGGGGCTGAATACGTACTCCGACAAGCGCGGTGCCAAGTGGTATTGCTTGGCGATGTGATAGCGTTGATTCCGATGCGAAATGTGCAAGTGATCTGTCTGCAAGCGGTCCATTTCCGCATGCATCGCATCTATTAAGACTTGGCACGCATCCCGCAGGATCTGCAGGTAAGATTCGTCGATGGCATTCTCCAAGATGAAGTAGCCTTCATCGATGAACTGTTGTCTGAGCTGGTCCGATATCATCGCATTGATCGTCCGTTGGTTCATGGCAGGCAGTGGCAGCGGGGGAAGGTGGTTGCGATCCCTGAAAGCTAACCGACTTCAAAACCACGACGTTGGTCCCTCGACAGCAACGCGTTGGCTTCCTTATCGTCTTGGAACTGTTCGCTCTCGGGCTGCCAGCGAAGCTGACGTCCCAGGCGCATGGAGATGTTGCCTAGATGACAAGTGCTGACGCTGCGATGCTGGCTTTCGACATCGGAAATGGGCTGTTTCCGGGAGTCGATGCAGTCGAAGAAGTTGCCCATGTGGTTGATGATCGCTTCCAGTTTGCCAGCTCGTTCAGGCCGCTCCAAGTTATCTTGGTCGTAGACTTGCCAGTCATCTCGGGGCAGCGGGTGCGAGGCTAGTTCTTCCACGGGTGCGCCGGATAACGAACCGCGGTTAACGAAGATACGCCCTTTGTCTCCGGTGAAGAGAATGCCGTTGCGGCCCGTGTCGCGGACGCTCATGTCGACTCCATTGGCAAACTTGTAATCGGCCGAAAAGTCGATGGGCACATCGTAACTATCACGCGTCTCCGGGTACTTGGCTTGTGCCGTGATTTGTATTGGCAGACTATCGATGGCCCACTGGGCAATATCGATATGGTGAGCCCCCCAATCCGTCATCTGGCCTCCCGAATAGTCGTGCCACCAACGAAAAGTGTAGTGAGTGCGTTCGGCCAAATAGGGCACCGGCGGCGCCTGGCCCAACCATAGATCCCAATTAAAGTCGCGCGGCACCGAACGTGTCGAAAAAGGTCCGCCCACAGCGTTCTTGCCCAACACGACATCGACACGTTGTAGCCGTCCCAGTCGTCCTTGCCGAACCATCTCCACAGCTTGACGAAACCGTTGATCGCTACGCTGCCACGAACCAACTTGGACCACTCTCGATGTTTGCCGCACACAGTCGCGCAGTAGCTTGCCTTCGTCGACGGTGAGCGTTAGCGGTTTTTCGCAGTACACGTCTTTCTTCGCACGGCACGCGTCCAGAACCATTTGTGTGTGCCAATGATCCGGTGTTCCGATCGTGACGACATCGACGTTCTTGTCCGCCAGCAACGCGTGGTATTCTTCGTAGTCCCGCGGTGTGCTGCCGAACGCGGCCTTCACCGGGTCGCGGACATGCTTGTCCACGTCGCACACCGCGACGATGTCTCCGTACATGGCCGCCTTGTGAGCAATCACGCTGCCTTGGTAGCGCAGGCCAATACAGCCCACACCCAGCCGCTGCAGCGCGCTGCGCGAAGCACCTTGCGCTCGAGTACTTTGGTGGACGCCAACCGCGCTCAGACCGCCGGCGGCCGACAGTCCAGCGATAGATTGGGTTACGTAAGTTGTAAAGCGGCGCCGAGTCAACTTGCTCATCATGCCATCACCCGAATGTTTAACCCCTCAATATCTGTCTTTCCCAACGCGAAACTAATGTAGCATCATAGTCGATGCAAATCGTTCGGTTGACGCGTAACACTTCCATCGGTGCTGGAGTTAGGCATCTGCCCGGCGCGTTTGAGATGTCATCTACGATCTACCCTCCATGCGGTGCCGACCATGCGCCCGGTGACCGCGGATATGCCGTTCGGGCCGGCGTTTTCAATGTTTGGCCGATTCGGTACATTGATCGCGGTTAGAGTGCCGTCCGATTCTTTCCCCAAAAAATAGCCTTTGTGCATGTCCATTGAAGAACAGTTGACCGAACTGACACGAGGTGTCGTCGATCTCCACGTCAAAGAGGATCTGATTGAACGGCTCAAGCTGGATCGCCCGCTGGTGGTCAAAGCGGGTTTTGATCCCACTCGTCCGGACCTCCATCTGGGACACACGGTATTGATGTCCAAGATGAAGCAGTTTCAGGATTTTGGGCATGAAGTCGTGTTTATCGTCGGAGACTTTACGGCTTCAATTGGGGATCCATCGGGCCGCAAGGCAGCTCGTCCCGTGCCGACGCGGGAGGAGATCGAGGAGGGCGCGCGGACGTATGCCGAGCAGGCGTTCAAGGTGTTGGATCGCGAGCGTACACGCATCGTGTACAACAGCCAGTGGCTGGAGGGCATGCAAGCAGCGGATGTCGTCAAGCTGATGGGTAAACACTCGTTGGCCCAAATCATGGAACGCGAAGACTTCAAAATGCGGTGGGCCAACCAGCAGAGTATTTCGCTACACGAATTGCTGTATCCCGTCATTCAAGCCTACGATTCGGTCGAGCTGAATTGCGACGTGGAACTGGGTGGCACGGACCAGCTGTTTAATCTGATGGTGGGCCGCAAGAGCATGCGCGAGTTTGGGCGGCAACCTCAAATCGTCATGACCACCCCGCTGCTCATGGGAACCAGCGCGTCGATGCAGGATGGTGAATTGGTGGGCGCCAAGATGAGTAAGTCGCTGGACAACTACGTAGGTGTGGACGAACCTGCCGGAGAACAGTTCGGCAAGCTGATGAGTATCAGTGACGAGGCCATGTGGCACTACTACGAATTGTTGTCGACCAAGTCATCAAGCGAGCTTACGCAGCTGCGGGCCGATCTGGCGGCGGGTGCGGCCCATCCCAAGCAGGTTAAAGTGGATTTGGCCATCGAGCTGGTGTCACGGTTTCATGGTGCCCCGGCCGCGGAAAAAGCCCAAGCCGACTTCGAAGCCCAGTTCTCGCGGCGCGAAGTGCCGGAAGACATGCCGCAAGTCGAATTAACTTCGGAACCAAATGGCCTGCGGTTAACGACGGCACTTGTGCTGGCCGGTTTGGTCCAAACGAAGAGTGATGGCCGCCGTAGAATCCAACAGGCCGGTGTGCAAATCGATGGAGTGAAAATCAGCGACGTGGATACCCTGCTGCACGAAGGTGGACCATACGTCGTCAAAGCCGGCAAGCGAGCTTGGGCCAGCGTGACCGTCAAACCGCCAAGTGCTTAATGCCGGTCGCGCTGCCATGTCGCAGGAACGAATCAAGCATGGCCGCAGATCGTCGACCAGTTAATGAAGTGCAATGGTCAACGATCAAACGAGCTTCCGTAGTCGTTGCGCTGCCGCAATGATCCACTCGGCCGCCTGCTGGACTTCGTCGGCCGAGTTGTCTCGCCCGAGCCCAACGCGTAGACTGCAGCGCGCCTGGTCTTCGGTCAGGCCAATCGATGTCAGAACATGACTCGGTTCCGGTTCGGCGCTCGTGCACGCACTGCCACTGCTGACGGCCAAGTCAGGCATCTCCAGCATCAGGCTCTGACCTTCAATGGGCAAGAAACAGCAGTTGAGATTGCCCGGCAGCCGTTGATCTCCCAATGGCGGACCATTCAGTACCATCCAATCTAAACTGGATGCAAGCGTATCGAACAATTGGTTGCGCAATGATTGGATCCGCTGCGCGTCGATGGCCAACCGTTGCGTACAGGCAACCAGAGAGGCAGCCATGCCTACGATGCCGGGCGAGTTGAGTGTGCCCGAACGAAAGTTGTGTTGCTGTCCACCTCCGACAATCTGCGCTTGCAACTTGACACGTCGTTCGCGGCGGCGGACGAACAGCCCACCCACACCCTTGGGGCCATAGAACTTGTGAGCTGAAAAACTCATTAGATCCACGCCCAGCTCATCGACGAGCACTGGAATGCGCCCGAGTGCTTGGGAGGCATCCGAGTGCAGCAAGGCGCCGTGTTCGTGGCACATACGAGCAATTTCAGACAACGGCTGCAAGACGCCAATCTCGTTGTTGGCCAACATGACGCTAACCAAAGCTGTCTGATCGTCAATGGCTGCCGACAAAGCTTCCAAATCGACGCGACCTGGGCAGTCACCGTCTTGGTTTTCCACCGGTACGAGAACAACTTCGAATCCCTGATGCTGCAGCCGATGCACAGGGTCCAGCAAGGCTCGATGCTCCGAGACAACGCTGACCAATTTGCGACGCTTTTGTCGCGGATGAAGGCAGCAACCGAAAAGAGCCAGGTTGTTGCTCTCGGTGGCTCCACTGGTGATGACCAACTCTTCGTCAGTGGCGCCAATGTTGGTGGCCAATTGGTGCAGGCTGGCATCCACCAAGTCTCGTACCTGGCGTCCGGCGACATGCGTTAGGCTGCCTGCGTTGGCGAACTGCTCTTGGAACAGCGGCAACATGGCCTGCAGTGCTTCGGGGGCCAGCGGCGTTGTTGAGTGGTGATCGAAGTAAATCAACGCGTAAAGCCCCGATCTTTCACGGCACGGCTATCAATTGGTTGCTCGGGAGGGAAACGTCCTGAGGTCGACAAAAGAAAGGCACCAATGGAGTGACGCTCTCCAACTCTCTAACGCTGGGGCAAGCACAGCTTTCGTACTCGCTAGTACATGTTATTTAGGCACAGTTGCGACCAGGTTTCAAAGCGATCTAACTCGGACTTCAGCTGAGCCACCGTTGCAAAACCACTCTGAGTCAACTCGACTTCCCGGGCTCGGGCCGCAGGGCTGCTCAGTTTCAGGCGATGGACCACACCCAGGTGCACACGTCCCACCGGTGTGGTGTCATCGTAGATAAAGCCGGCCAACTCTTCGTCATAGTCGGCTTCCACAATCATTTCTTCATTCAGCTCGCGGAGCATGCCTGAGCGATAGAGGTCTTCCCCATCGGCGTCTTCACGCGAGATATGCCCTCCCACGCCGACGCTGCGCAGAGCGTGCAAGCGCTTCTCGCCCTGCCCTTGGCCACGGGTGTACTGAAACACGGCTGGTTGACCATCGATGTCAGATTCCAAGACCGCATATGGAATCAGTTGTTTGAACGTCGGATCTTCTTCAACGGCACTCCGTGGCCGAAACTGCATGAACTCTGGATTGAGCAGAGCTTGCAACGCGTCGGGGCAGAATGCCCGAAAGCCGCTGAATCTTCCCAGCTCTCCCAGTCGACTTTCCGGGATGACTAACACGTGCTCTTCGGGCAAAGTTGCAGTCCTCAACTGAAGGGCTGAATCGATGGTTGTCACATGGATGGACGCGCTGGCCAACAAGCCGAGCGAGCGACGAACATACACGTTACGTTGGCTGTGGACAAGAATACCGCATCGGCTCACCCGCTCATACGATCAGCATGCAGTCTCCGTAGCTGTAAAACCGGTACCGCTGTTCGATGGCTTCTGCGTAAGCACGCAGCATCAGTTCTCGACCCGCCATGGCGCAAGTCAGTGCCAGCAGCGTGCTCTTGGGCAAATGGAAATTGGTCATCAGGGCGTCGATGCCCAGGAACTCGAAGGGCGGCTTGATAAAGATGTCGGTTCGGCCTTGCCAGGGGTTCAGCGGCAAGCCGGTGGATGCAGCGGCCGCCTCAATCAACCGGGCCGAAGTTGTTCCCACCGCGATCACACGTCCGCCATTCTCGCGGCAGTGTCGCAGTTTTTGGGCCGACGCTTCGGTCAGTTCTCCCCATTCCGAGTGCATCTTGTGCTCGGACAGTCGGCGCGAAGCGACCGGACGGAATGTGCCCAGTCCGACATGCAGCGTAACGGCCGCCGTGAGCACCCCTCGCGATTGCAAATGTCGGATCAAATCCTTGGTGAAGTGCAGGCCCGCCGTGGGAGCGGCCACGGACCCGGGAGCTTTGGCGTACACCGTCTGATAAGTCTCGGTATCGCTGTCCGCCATTTGCCCATCACGAATATATGGCGGCAAGGGAACGCGACCAAAACGCTGCAGCATGGGCTCGGTTTCCATTCCCAATGTCGGACGGACGGCTAAGTGGCCATCTTCCAAATGAGCCATCACCGACAATGCGGGCGTTTCCCTTCCTTCATGGTCACACAAGGAAATGGTCTCACCGGTGGTCAAACGGCCTCGAGTTTTGCTCAGAATTTCCCATACACCTTGATCGTCTTCACGAAGAAACAGGCCCTCCCATTTTCCGCCGGTGGATGTGCGGCTGCCCACCAATCGCGCTGGGATGACCTTGGAGTTGTTGAGCACCAAGGCGTCACCGGGCGCTAACAAATCGGGCAGGTCGCGCACGTAGTAGTGATCGATTTTGCCCGATTGACGATCGATCCACATCAACCGCGCGTCGATGCGATGTTCCACGGGATGTTGAGCAATCAGCTCACGTGGCAGCTTGTAATCGTAGAGGGCGACATCGTCATGATCTAGTTCGGTATTTGTCACGGTCTACTCCGTTTCTGATCGCACTGGATGCAACAAGGATAACGGCAGCGAGTAGAATACGAAACAACCTGAACGTTCAACTCGCAACGAGAACCGTCGCGGACGATGCGCATTGCGCTGACCATCACTGAACTGCACCCTGGCGGCGCGGAAAACTGCCTGGTCAACTTGGCCTGCTGGTTGCAACAGCGTGGGCACGAGGTTCAAGTTTGGCAGCTGTGGCCACCACCGCCTGAGTCGCGACGGCAGTTGACCGATCGCTTGGATGACCAAAACATCCCTTGGCACAGTGGCAACGCTGTGCGAGCTTGGCATTTTCCTGGTGCGGTTGGCTGGCTGGCGACCCAGCTGAGCGAGTTTTCTCCCGATGTCGTGCAGTCATTCTTGTTTCATGCGAATGTGGCTGCCGCTTGGGCCATGCGGCGCTCGTCCGTCCCTCTAGTAGGTGGCGTTCGTGTGCGGCAACCGCAGTGGATTCGCGGTTGGCTGCAACGTTCCGCGGTGCGTCGGATGCGCCATGTTGTTTGTGTCAGCCAA
>JANQOL010000825.1 GCA_028289675.1 Pirellulaceae bacterium | reverse complement strand
CAACACTCCGCTGGCATCGATGGCTCGACCATTGCGATACTCCGTTCGCCATAGCCCGGTGGGGCCATAGTTCTCTAAGGCAAAACCCAGGGGGTCGATCTTGGCATGGCAGCCCGCGCAATCAGCTCGCTGGCGATGCGCTTCCAAACGTTCACGCAGGGTCAAGTGAGCTAGGTCACCGTCCGGATCTTCGTTGAGCGCCGGTACATCGGCAGGAGGTGGTTGCGGCGGATCATTGAAGATAACCGAAGCGATCCAGGCGCCGCGCGTGATCGGCTGTGTCCGCGTGGCATTGGAGGTCATCGTCATGATGGCAGCCGTCGTGATGACGCCACCTTCACGTTCATCTTGCAAAGTGACTCGCTTAAATGGAATCGCTACCGGGATGGCCTTCTTGCCGCGTTTGCCCGTGCGATACCAGGATTGGAGCAAGTCGCTGCGGTAGCTGAAGTCCGAACTGATCAGCTCCATTACGGAACGGTTTTCTATCAGCAACGTTTCAAACAGCAACAGAGGCTCCAGCATCATATGCATGCTGACGCGGTACTTGGTGAAGTAAAACTCCGGATGCATCTCGGGGTCCGGCACGGAGGAAATGATGCGTTCCAACTGCAACCACTGCGACGGAAAGCTGTCGCAAAAACGCTTCATCCGCACATCGTTCAACATGCGGTCCAGTTGATGGTTCAACACATCCAGATCAGAAAGCCGGCCGCTGGCTGCCACCGCCAACAATTCATCGTCCGGCAAGCTGCCCCAGAGAAAAAGCGACAGCCGGGTGGCGAGATCAAAGTCATCCCGCGCATCGTTTGGTTGCGGACCAAGATCATAGAGATACAGAAACCGCGGCGAGGCCAATGCCGCAGATACTGCCGACTTCATCGCATCCGTAAACGACGTACCATCTTCGATGGCCGCCAGCACATGATCGGAATAACGTTGCCGCACATCGACGGGCACGGGCCGGCGAAAAGCTCGCTGCAGGAAGCTAGCAAGACGGGAGTCGATTTGAGCACGCCAGTCGCTTTGGTCTGGCGGTGGCTCCATCAAGGATTCCCAGCTGCCACACGTCTTGGCGGAGAAATCCGGGCTGTCCACGATTGCGCGAGCCAGTTTCATAAAGGACTTCATCAACACCGGCGATAACGTCAGATGATCGGCCTGGTTGTCAAAACCGTGTTCGGCCCGCAAGTCCTGAGGGAATGGAGCGACCCCCGCCAATCGCTTGCTGATCAACTGCGATTTGCCCAGTGGACGGCTACCGGCCTTGAGCTGTTCCGGCATATGTCCGCTGCCGGGGTCGAAGTAGCCATAGCTGCGGCACATGCGCTCCGGGAGCGCGAACACGTCTACGTTGAGCTGCAAAAGATCTTGCACCGCGTTGCTGTACTGAAATCGGTTCATGCGGCGCAACGGAGTCTTCGGGCGCTCGCTCGAAGCGACCAGCGCAGCCTCAAACTCCTGCTTCAGCGCGCGGATCAACTGGTCCCGATCACCCTGATCCAACGGAGCCTCAGATTCCGGTGGCATGCTTTGATCTTCCAGCACGCGAATCACTTGCTCCAAGAGATCCAGGTTCGTGGCCGGCGTCGCATGGAATGCACTGGCCAGATCGACACCCCCTTCGGCTTCAGAAGACTGGCCGTGGCAGTGAAAACAGGAGTCGCGCAAGATCGGAACAATGTCGTCCGAAGAATCATTCGCCTGGACTGTCGAGCTCACGCTAACAGCGCCACAAAGCAGACAGCCGATCCACAGTGTGCGGCAGGATCGCAAACCGGCGCGGATCTGGTGGATTCGATGGGGCGCAGCAGAAGACAACAAGATCATGGACGGAAAGCCGGTTTGCTGGTTAGGCGGAGGGAGTGCTTGGCACGCGTGTTACCAGACGCGCCGCACTTCCACTATTCTAATGGTCGTTGCCGCGGAATGGCGAGTTCAACGAAGCGGGATTCACGATTTCCCGGCACGTGCCGAGGCCCAACGGACGCGCTCCTGGGTGACAATCAACTGGCGGCGATCAACCAGGCTGGCAATCAACGACTGGAAATCACCGACCAGGTCTGTATCTTGGTGGCCGAGCATTCGATTCCTCCCGAAGCCTGCAGCGGATCAACAGAAAGCCTAGTATGAAAGTCGACAGCCACCATCATTTTTGGAATTACTCCGCCGAGGAATACGGGTGGATCGGCGAACACATGTCTGTGCTGCGTCGCGATTTCCAACCTGCGGATTTGCTGGCGGAAATACAAGCTGCGGGCGTCGATGCCGTTGTGTCCGTACAAGCTCGGCAGACCATCGAGGAAACCGAATGGCTGGTGCAAACGGCGATGTCCCATGATTGGATCCGGGGTGTGGTCGGTTGGGTACCGTTGGCGGACAAGAGCGCTCAAGCCGAAATTGAACGCTTAAGCCACTTCGAAAAGTTAAAGGCGGTCCGGCACGTCGTCCAAGATGAACCGGATGATGCCTTCATCTTAGGGAACAGCTTCAATCAAGGTGTCGGACTGCTCGAGAGCTACGGATTGGTCTACGATATTTTGGTCTTTGCCAAGCACCTTGCCAATACGATTCAGTTCGTGGATCAGCATCCGCAGCAACCATTTGTGTTAGACCACATCGCCAAACCGACGATTTGGGCGAACAAGTTCGACGACGGGTGGGCACAAAATCTGCGTGAGTTGGCGAAGCGGGAAAACGTGACGTGCAAATTCTCCGGTGTTGTGACCGAAGTCCGCGATGACCGGTGGAGCGTCGATACACTGCGACCGTACTGGGACGTCGCGTGGGAGGCTTTCGGTGCCGAGCGGCTTATGTATGGAAGCGACTGGCCCGTGTGTTTGCTGAAGAGCGAGTACGGTCGCTGGGTGCAGGCAGTCCAACAACTGTCCGCCGACCTGAGCAGAGCCGAGCAAGAGAACTTCTGGGGTGCCAATGCGGCCCGCGCTTACAACCTGAAGTAAGCTGTTGCTAATTGACCCGCGACAACCGGCCAGCTGAATTCTGCCTTGAATTTGAAGGAACGCTATGCAAACAAGGGTTTTGGGGCAGACGGGCTTGTCCATTCCACCGCTGGTGTTTGGCGCCACCAGCCTGGGAAATCTGTTCAAGGTTGTCGACGATCAAGAGAAGAGCCTCATGGTACAGGCTTGGGTGCAATCTGGTGTTGCGGTACCGTTGATTGACTCCGCCGGCAAGTATGGAGCCGGTCTGTCTCTGGAAGTGATTGGCCGGGAGCTGCAGCGCCTGGATATCAGCCCCAACGACGTGCTGATCAGCAACAAATTGGGCTGGCGTCGTGTTCCTTTGGTGGCCAACGAACCGACATTTGAGCCTGGCGCTTGGTTTGGGATCGAGCATGATGCCGTCCAAGACATTAGCTACGACGGAATCCTACGCTGCTATGAAGACGGCAACCAATTGTTGGGCAACTACCGACCGCAGTTGGTGTCCGTGCACGATCCAGATGAGTATCTTGCCGCCGCCGCAGACCCGTCAGACCGCCGGCGTCGGCTGGAAGACATTCAGGGTGCCTACCGGGCGCTGTGGGAACTGCGCCGCTCCGGCGAAGTGGCGGCCGTAGGCGTGGGAGCCAAGGACTGGCGAGTGATTCAAGAGCTGAGTGAAGTGTGTGATTTGGAATGGGTCATGTTGGCCAACAGCCTCACGATCATGCACCATCCGCCTGAACTGCTGAATTTCATCCATCAATTGGCAAACCGTCAGGTGGGCATTATCAACTCGGCCCTGTTCCACGGCGGCTTTCTGTTAGGCGGCAACTTTTTTGACTATCGGCGTGTCGAAGCGAGCGATGCCAATGACCAACAGCGGCTGCGGTGGCGCACCGAATTTGAAAACGTGTGCAGGCGGCACCAGATTAGCCCGTTCCAGGCTGGAGTCGCCTTTGGTAGTCAGATACCTGGAGTGACCGCAGTAGCGCTCAGTTCCAGCCGAGCCGACCGCATTGCATCTCACGTGGAAGCGGTCCAAGGGCAAGTGCCGGACGCGTTGTGGAGTGAGCTGCATCAGGAAGGCCTGATCGAATTGGACATGCACCAACTCTAGAGCACTCGGCATTGAGCGAACCATGATCTGGCCGGTGACAATCAACCGGACTAAGATGCCAGTTCCACTGAAACGCTAGCCAAAGTAACGGGCCAGCTGAATTGCAATGGGCCCCGTTGGCCCATTCTCCGAACAGAAATCTATGGAAGTTGCCATGAAGAGATGCATTGCTTTTGTCCTTGGCGCCAGCTGGATCATTGCCGGCGCGGTGGCTACTGCAACGGAAGGGCAGTCGCAGCGCCCCAACATTCTGTTTCTGTTCACGGACGACCAGTGTTTCGATACCATCGCTGAATTGGGACATCCGGAAGTCATTACACCCAATTTGGATCAGTTGGCGCGGCGCGGTGTGGCGTTTACCAATGCATACAACATGGGTGGCTGGAGTGGTGCGATCTGTGTCGCCAGCCGCACGATGATGAATACGGGGCGTTTTCTATGGCGTGCTCATGCGTTGGTGGAACAGAAACAGTTGGCGGAGGAGGTCACTCAAGGCCGCATGGTGTCCCAGATCATGGCCACTGCCGGCTATGAGACATTTGTGTCCGGGAAATGGCACGTCAAAGTTGATGCGGCTGACATCTTCGACCACGTCGCCCACATTCGGCCCGGTATGCCGAAAGACACCCCAGCCAGTTACAGCCGTCCGAACGACAAGGGTGATTGGCTGCCTTGGGATCCAGCGCAAGGAGGATTCTGGGCTGGTGGCAAACACTGGAGTGAAGTCCTGGCCGATGACGCAACCAAGTTCTTGGATCTGGCCGCGCAGAATGATCGGCCCTTCTTTATGTACTTGGCGTTCAACGCGCCTCATGACCCGCGCCAGTCACCTCGAGAATTTGTCGAGCGCTATGATCGTCAAGCACTATCGATACCGGCCAACTTCGTGCCCGAGAACCCGTACATGAATGAAATGGATGCCGGCAAGAACTTACGCGACGAAAAGCTGGCTCCTTGGCCACGGACTCACGACGCAGTACGTCTGCACCGGCAAGAGTACTTTACTCTGATCACTCATTTGGACGAGCAAATTGGACGGATCCTGGAGCATCTGGAACAGTCTGGGCAGGCGGACAATACCTACATCGTAATGACCGCCGACCACGGCTTGGCCTGCGGACAGCATGGCCTATTGGGCAAACAAAACATGTATGAACACAGCGTCAAAGCGCCGTTGCTGGTGGTCGGCCCCGGTATCCCCGAGCAGCAACGGATTGCAACTCCCGTGTACGTCCAGGACTTTGTGGCGACCGCCCTGGAATGGGCTGGTGTGGAGCGTCCGTCTCAAGTCGAATTTCAAAGTCTACTCCCGTTGATCCGAGGCGAGCGCGACACGCAATATCCAGCGATCTATGGAGCCTACAAGTCAAACAAGCAGCGAATGATTCGCGTTGGCGATACGAAGCTAATTTACTACCCCGCTAGCGATCGATATTTGTTGTTTGATTTGGCCGCGGATCCGGACGAGTTGCACGATCTCGCTCAGGAGTCATCTCAGGCAGAGCGGCTGAACGAACTGAAGAAGCGGTTGCACGAACTGATGGTCGCCATGGATGATCCGCTGTTGGCAGACACGGAATAGGCAGACGCGACACAGCTATGGCATTTTGGGGTTAGGCAAGCTGGAGTGCAGGCCTCAGCAGCTCATGGTGCGGCTCGGTACTCGGACGGCTGAAGCCTGGACTCCAGCGGATTGGCGGTGGGCAAAGCTTGGACTAGGTCTCTGCAGCAGACGCCGGCAGGTTGCTGATGACCTCCAGGCGGACACGCTGAATGGCTCGGCGCGTGGCTCTCAAAATGGTGATGCGAACGCCTTCTACGTCCACAGTCGTTCCTACGGCGGGAATCTGCGACAGTCGGTGCACCACCAAGCCACCGACGGTGTCGTAGTCATCCGATTCCGGCAACGGCGTTCCCAGCAACTCGCTTAGGCTTTCCACGGGCACCTTGCCTTCGGCTTCGATCTGATGAGTTTCTTCATCGTAGACGATGGCGCTATCTTCTTCGGTGTCCAGTTCGTCGGAAATCTCTCCGACAATTTCCTCTAAGGCGTCTTCGATGGTGACCACGCCAGTAAACTGCTGATAGTCGTCGACGACGATGGCCATGTGATTCCGATTATGGAGAAAAACTCTCAGCAGCTCGTCCACGGATTTGCTAGCGGGAATAAACCATGGATTGCGTAACAGCGATTCCAGAGCGTCCGGTCCAGGTTGAAAATCATCGTTAGCTAGTGCACTGAGCAGATCCTTGACGAACAACACACCGATGACATTGTCCAGAGTACCGCGAAACACCGGCAGACGCGTGCGTCCGCCTTCGGCGACCAACTTAACGACTTGGTCCCAGGGCAGTTCGACATTGACCGCGTCCACTTGGCCCCGCGGCGTCATGATGCCTTCGACGTCA
This sequence comes from Pirellulaceae bacterium, assembly GCA_028289675.1. Classification (GTDB taxonomy): domain Bacteria; phylum Planctomycetota; class Planctomycetia; order Pirellulales; family Pirellulaceae; genus Aureliella. The sequence continues at coordinate 2,748 of JANQOL010000825.1, read as the reverse complement.
TTTTCGTCCAGGTTCATCACTCCTTGGATCATTTCCGGCACGCCGTCGGAGAAGACACCGTCGCGCTGCCCGGCGGTAACCATGGTGCGAATCTCGTCTTCCAGCATCTCTTCTTCGAAACGCTCGCCTTCAGGTTCGTCGCTCAAGCGATGACCGAGCCAAGAGAAAGCGTCGCCCAAAGCCGACACCGGTCGGGCCAACCAGGCAAGTACTTTCCACAATGGCCAGGAATGGAACAGAAACAGAGATGAACTGTGACGCACGACCAAACGCGGTAGCCACAAACCCGTAAAGGTTAGCAGCACCAACCAACCAGCCGTGGAAGCGAACATCTCGGCGCCGCCAAGTTGGCCCACCAGACGCCCTTCGTTCAGCTTCATATTCCCGTTCAGGATAAACCAGGCTCCGGCCGCTAGAGAGCTCAGTACCAAGCCGAACAACAACAAGTACTGGGCCGCATTGGTGGCCTGTTCCTGTTGATCGAGAATCTCACCGAAGCGTTCGGGCCGACGACGCAGTCGGCAGTAGGCTTCCAGCCGCCGGCCGTTGAATTTCTCCAGTACATGCACACCCAGTCCGCCGAGCAGGGTCAGGCCCCAGCAAACGAACATCAACATGCCCAACCAGCTAACGTACATGAACGGTTAGAGTTCCTGTGGTGTGATCAGTAATAGATCTTTTCCCAGCGGCGAATATGCTCATCCGCGCCCGCCACGCCCAGCCACTGCAGGCATTGTTGCTCATGGGCACGCATGACCGCGCGCTGTTCGGGTTGCCGATCATCCAATCCAGCCAAGTGCAGCAAACCGTGAACGACGTACAGCAGCAATTCGTCGGATTCCGGCCCACCGGTTTGCAGGCAGACGCGCCGCGCCGTGTCCAAGCTGGCAATGATTTCACCGTCCACGTGCCCCGCCTGATTTTCGAACACGAAACTGATGACATCCGTTGGCCAGTCGTGGTCGAGATGCTGCCGGTTCAGGCGATGGATACTCGCATCATCCACGATCGCAATACTGGCGGACAGATGTTGCAACCCACACTGCTGAACCACCCAGCTGGCGGCTCGGTAGAAGCGTGGCGAATCGTCGGCGCAATCCGCCACATGATAGGTGATGTCTAGGTCGACGTGCGATTCCTGCATGTTCGCTTAAGCGGATGCCTGGCCGGAGTATTTGACACGCCCGTGGTATATTGCCGTCAGCGACTTGACCAACGAGCTTTTCAGCTGGTCCAACTGCTGCAGCGTCAAACCACAGCAGTCGAATTGTCCGTCCAGCAGTTTCTTCATGGCGATTTGATCCACGAGACTTTGAATGCGCGAGGACGTTGGCTCGACCAATGTTCGACTGGCACTTTCCACTGAATCTGCCAGCATGAGCACGGCCGCTTCCAACGTTTGCGGCTTGGGACCGGGATAGCGGAACGACGTTTCCGACACCTCTTCTTTGTTGGGATCATTCTGGCTGCGCTTCGCAGCCTCGCGGTAGAAGTATTCGACCAACGTCGTACCGTGGTGCTGTTCGATGAAGTCGATAATTCTTTTTGGCAAGCGGTGTTGGCGCCCCAAGTCGGCCCCGTCCTTGACGTGAGCGATGATCACCAGCGTGCTCATCGCCGGTTGCAAGGTATCATGGCAATTGCCGTCTTGTTCCTGGTTTTCGATGAAGTAGTTGGGCTTGAACATCTTGCCGATATCGTGAAAGTACGCACCGACACGAGTCAGCAAACCGTGGGCTCCGATACTGTCAGCGGCCGCCTCGGCAATCGCGGCCACGTTGATCGAGTGGTTGTAGGTTCCTGGGGCGCGCTGCGCCAATTGCCGCAGCAATGCATGGCTGGCATCGCCCAACTCCAGCAGACTCAAATCGGTTTGTACGGCAAAGATCCGCTCCACAAACGGCAGCAGGCCGGTCATCAATGCGGCTGCCAGCAATGTGAATCCGCCCAAACGCAGCGACTCCTGTATCAGGCCAGGCAGCAGATTTGCCCAATGCCGAGGCACCTCTGGAGTTACGCCGTCGGTCGACTCTCCAATCGTCTCCGGAGGAACGACCGCATGCAATTTGCCGATGACCGTGTCCACGCCCAGGTGAGTTAACGCGACGATGGCGCCTGCCGCCAAGCCGACATAGATCAGCTTGGTACGCGTTCGAATCCGGCCCAACAAGAGAGCTGCCGCGCACGTACCACTGCACAGCGTCACGAATTCACCGATGTCCAGTCCCAGTCCCAGCGTAATGGTCAGCGATAAGCACGTTGTGACCAACAGCGCGATCTGCCGGCCAAAAGCGATCGTCAAGGTAATCGCGCACAGGACCAGTGGAACCACCTCCGCCCGCACAGGATCGCTGGACGTGTAGCTGCATAAGAAGCACGTCACGACCAAGGTGCCCAGCAGACGGAACAATTGCGCGGTATCGGTTACCAATTGTTGGTCGTACTGGTAATGGATAAACAATCCGCACAGCAGGAAGAAGGCGGCGAGCATTCCGGAAAACGCAACCAGGCGCAGCGCGGTTTCACTCCACGACAGCTGTTGGATCCAGGCGTTGTATTCCTCGCGCAGCAACGGCAATTCGTTGTCTCGCGTGAGTGGTTTTCCGGATTCGGCCAGCCGGCTCACGGCGGGATAAAAGGACACCAACGCGTCTTGAACCGAATCTTCGGCTTTGTGCCGCGCTTCTTCGCTGAGATCCTGCCGGTAGCTAAGCGTGCTCTCCGGCAGGTTGGCCGTCAGGTAGCTAC
>JANQOL010000821.1 GCA_028289675.1 Pirellulaceae bacterium | reverse complement strand
CGAAGTGCCAGCGGAGCATCTTCGCCGCGAATGGCTACGTTGATCGTCGTTCGCAACATCACGTACCTCTCGGGCAACGACAGCTCATTTTGATTCATGTGCGAGGCCATCGTTTCCGCCAGTTTGCCGAACTCAACAGTGGTTCTTGCGGCCTTAAAGTAACCGTCGTAAGTGTCACGAACCTTTGTTTCCGCGGCCAAGATTAGCTCTTGCGAAGGGACCTTTTCGCGGACGTACGGCGAGTTGTAGATTTCACCGTCGTCGCTACCTGGCATCACCGGTCGGGTGTGAGTACTGATGCCGGCATTGACTGGGCCCGTCGACTTGTCACGCACGAGGGTATTGGCAGCCGTGCCACCCAACGAGGGTCGCATATCTTGCCCCGGCACCGGTGAAGGAAACTTCATGTAGCGGGCAAACGGAATGCCGTCACCCGCTTCAAACGTAATCGCCTTGAGAAGAACGCCAGGTTTGATGGGTTTGGGCCAAACGGACACGGACCCGTTGTACCAGGTTACAAAGAGTCCGTCGGAGCGCAACGATCCCAGGCCAGCGCCCAAGTTGTTCTTGGTGATGTCGTAGTCAAATGGCGCCGTCCAGGGTACCGCCAGATCGTCGTCAACTTCGGCCAGTAGAACGATGTCAGGCGCGTCGCTGATGTCGGATTTGTCTTTCTCTTCGGTTTCCGAGTACAACGCTGGTCCGTTGACAAACAGTTGGTAGTTGGTGTGAACGTCAAAGCGTTCTGGGCTAGCAAATTCGTCTGGGATCAACTCCAAAAGCGGCTTATTGGTCGGGCCATCCCAAGGCTGCGTGAGGTCGAATTTCTTGTACAGTTCTTCGTATCCTAATTGCGGCAAAATGGCCACTCGCCACGACAGGCCCGGGCGTCCGCGAGTGTCATTCAGCACGATCTTGGGTACTTTGTAGGATGCTCGCGTCCAGGCCGTCAGGGCCGAGCTAATCCGCTCCATATTCTCCGCCGAGCGCGTCCTTCGCTCGCCTTGCGATAGTGGAGCGTCCGGTTTGCGATGAACGATGCTCTTCAGAGTCCTCGCGTCCGCAGCCAAGCTAGTATCCAGTTTGGCTTCGTCGCCTTCATCGTCGCCGTCTGCCGGGCGGTTGCGATCCCCCAAGCGAATGGGCGTGCTGGCTTCCTGGCCGTCGGCGGTGGATGTGGACGCGATCGTGGTCGCCGAGTCTGTCGCCGGTAGAGACTCCGCCGGTCCAGATTCTGCCTGCGCAGATTCTGCCTGCGCAGATTCTGCCGGCAGACTTTCCGCTGCCGAAGTTGCTACCGAAGAAGTTTCTGTTGGCGATGGGGCCGTCGCGACTTCGGCGGCCTCCTCGGGAGCAGCATCTTCCTCGTCATCATCATCGTCGTCTTCCGCAGCACTGCGGGCCATTGCCAGCCGCATCATATCTCGCTGCGACATCTTGCCCCCGCCGCAACCTGGCAACGCCAATAGGCCACTGAGCAACACCAACAGCGACCAACAAATCGATCTCTTAGATTCTGCCTGCCAACGTCGGAACAGAGTCATTCGTTTACAAACCATGGTTGAATTAGATTCCTTCGTCGTTAAGCAGACTGCCCAAAAGAGGCTGATAGGCTCCGCCGCCGATGACGACAGCCAAATCTGGCTTTAGCCCGTCTAGCTCTTTCTTGGCAGCATCCAACGAACGTAGAAGTTCGCGTTTGGGAACAGCACACGCGGCGTCCAAACATCTGATCGCGTCGTGCACGGAAGTGGCAACCGCCGGATTGCGCCGCAAGCCTTCCGCTTCAACGCTACCGATCTTGAACTGCTTCGCTAGCGCCACGTTCAGGTCGTGGAGCCCCCAATCGATTTGACGGAACCATAGACCGTTGGGCCGTGCCAGCATGATCATGGATGACACGTGGCCAACATCCAACACCAACGCGGTTGACTTCGGATCGTCGAGCTCGACTTCCCCAAGAAAGTCGGTGGCCCTTAGCGTATTGAAAATGGCGAACGGATCGGCGACCATCCCCAACAGCTTGCCGTGCAGTTGTTCCCACATCGAAACTCGCGCTTCCAGATCCGACTTCTTCAGTGCCAACAGAACCGCGCGCTGCGACATGCTGGATTCATGCTCTAAATCGCAGCGGTAGTAGGAGGTAGCCAGCAAGTCGATATTGATCGGAATATTTGCTTTGATTTCTTGCTCGACAAACGTGGCGTGTTGCTTAGGCGATTGAGTCGGCAGCTCCAGGTAGCGAGATAACAAATCGTTGCCTGGGATGTTGGCAACAACCGGCGAATCTTTTAGCGTCTTTTCGTCAACGCATT
>JANQOL010000812.1 GCA_028289675.1 Pirellulaceae bacterium | reverse complement strand
AAACGCTTGAGTTCCGTCTCATTTTCCTGGACAGCGACCTGATCTCCCGACCGCTGAGTCGCACGTGCCAAACTGGCAAAATCCTTGACCTTGGGATATTCGGCCGCCGCAGCCCGTTTCAACCAGGGGCGGATGCCCAGAAATCCCAGCAGCAGCAGCACCACAGTGACGGCAGCCCCAATGAGCAGCGACTGAATGAACGGATACAAGTTGGCCGTCGTCAGTCCGGCGGTGACTCCAACAAACGTCAGTCCGCAAAAACTCCACCACCATAGCGATTCGAAGAACCGCGCGAGTGCGTTATTGGACAGCCGTTCGCCGTGCTGCCCAGCCTGCGCCACGGCCGCCCGAATTTGCTCGAGAGCGACATCTGAATTGGCCGGCGTTTCTACGTGCGTTTTCTCTTCCCAAGCCGGAGCGCGTAGACTGCGCTGCGCCAACGCGGCATCGGCGGCGGTTTCAATTTGCGCCAGCTCCTGCTGCGCCTGAACACATTGAGCGCGAAATGTCTGCAAGCGTTTGATGGGCACATTCTTGGCTTGCAAAAAGCGTTTTTCGATATCGGCAATCCGTTTCTTGGCCTCCGCCGTGGCGTGTTCGATGCCATCTTTGGCGCGTTGCCGCAGTTGTGTTTCCTGGTCAGCGGTATCGTAGATGGCCCGGTACGCCTTGAGCTCCGCTTGATCCCAGCAATCGTGAATTGCTTCGTCCCACTGCGTGGTAGTGGCATCCTGCTGCTGTTGGTGTTGCCGCTGCCGCTGCTGCCGCGAGGATTCGAAATGGTCCTCGAATTCCGTAATCTGCGCGGCCAGCTGATCCACTTCGGCTGCGGTCTTCAGCAGGCTGCCGCCCGTGCGTTCTTGGAGCCCTCGAACCAGCTGTTGCAATCTACGCTGAGCCAGTGGGCGTGGTGCGGAATCAATCATAGGTTCCTCTCCAATCTTTCGACGCGTAGGCGCGGGACAAAGCGCGCCGATGGTCAGTAACAAAGCTCGCGTACTGTCAGTTTCAACATCAAAGCTCTCTCGTCATGCGACGCACTTACTCATTGTCCGGATCGCGGGCGCGCCGTGCGACAGTTTCAAACAATTCAATAGCGCGGGTCATTGAGGAAACCAGCTGCTTAATGCCAGGGCCTATGCCCGTGGTATGTTGCTGAAAAAAGCTGCGTCCCTTTTCGTCACGCCAAACTTCCTGGGCGGCTTGGACTTCCACTTCGAAATCCTCGTACAGTTTGGCGATTCGCTGTGTCACGCCTGGCAGATCATGGCTAATCCTTCGCATCGGAGCCTCCTCGAGGATGATCCTGAGCTTGGCTGCCTGCCTGCTGGACCTCTGACGCAACCTCTGGGGCCGGACTGTCCGCCGGTGGCTCGCCGCCGGAAGTTGCCAATTTGTTCGTTGAAGACAGTGCTGGTGATTTCAGACTGGCGTATTCTCGCAAACGTTCAATTTGTCCGGCCAAGTGATTGATAGCGACCAGCAAATCCGATTCGCTCAAGTCGCGGCAGCGCTGCAACTTGGTATTTGCTTTCGTTATTTCACGTTCCCAGGCGCCGCTGGCTGCCCGCATGGTCTTCAGTTGCTGCTCGCAGAGAGTTCGTCGCTGCTGGGCGCGACGAACGCGTTTCTTCTCCTCGCTACAAGGTCGACGTTCATCCTCTCGGACATACGACATGCAGCGCACCAAAGCATCTTGGCACTCCACCAGGCGTCGTCCCGCTCCAGTCAGCTGCTCTTGCCAGTAGTTGGTGGCCTCGCCATCGATCCATTGAGTGAGCCGCCGCAGTTCGGTTTGGAGGTTTTCCACCTCCTTGAGCAGCTGAACACGAAAGTGGATGCAACGCTCATGGAACGCCTCTAGTCTCTCCAGAGATCGGACATCGGCATGGTCAGCCATCTCAAGCCCACTTGGGTGCGTAGGTCGCTAGCGTTGCAAATACTGTTCGATGATTTCAGCTTTCTTGAGCAAGTAGGGAACGTGTTGGTCGGTCGCTTCCAACAGCTTGCTGACCAGTTTCACCTGCTCTTCGAATTCATCGACAAACTTGCGATGTTCCTGGTCCCGCCAACTGTCCGCCAACCGCGCTTGAGCTTGCGACAGTGCCGTCGTCGATTCACGGACCTGCTGCCCATAACGTTTCAACATGGCCGCAAATTGCCTGAGTTGCTCGGGATCGACGATCGCTTGAGCCATAATGGACTTCCGCTGACGAGTGTGACGAACCACGGAATATAACGGTTATCAAGACAAGGCCTTCAGTTTACCTCACTTTGGCGTCCGCTGCAGAATTTCCACGGCTCGCCTCGACGGCAAGTCCAAGTGGCCAGTCGGACACCCGCTGTGTTCATTCGCAGCATGACGCCGGCAGGAGTTTTTGCGTGCCCAAGCCACTGGTGCAATCTGATTGAGCTCTGCCAATTGAACCTCTAACTTTGCCCGGTGTCCAAACCATTAGACCTAAACAACGACGCGACCTACGCCTACAATTGAGCAGATAAACGCCAGATCGACCGCAGGTGGCGACTGATTTCCAAGCTGCTTCGATTCAACATCGAGACGGCTAGTCAGCTAGGATGAAAAACCACAGGAAAAGCAACGCAGTTGGTTGCAGAAAATGAGTAGTTTTCCCAAGCAGGTTTTGGATCACTACCACGATCCCTACCACCGCGGCTGTTGCGAGCAGACGACTCATGCCGCTGATGGCGTGTGTCAGGAGAGCGGCTGCCAACTGAGTATCGAGTTGGCGATGGGCGATGCGACCATAGTGGAAGGCTGGTTTGAGGCAGAGGGCTGCACGGCCTGCGAAGGGCTGGCCTCGTTGGTGTTGGAACGTGTCGAAGGCCTGCCAATCTCCGCGTTTCCCGGTCCCGATTGGTCAGCTTGGTTGCCGTGGCTAGACTTCGGTACAGACGAGGCTGGTAGTTGGCCCAGCTGTTCTTCGCTGGTGATTGATGTGTTGATGCAAGCCGTCGGCAGTCCAGTGGCAGCCCTGGACGGTGATCTGGCCGACGGCACTCAGTTTGGCGGACCTAGCTTGCGTGAAGAGTGTTGAAACGAACAACGCACCCAGCAGTTTTCACGACCAAGCGCAGCACCGATCTCAAGTCGACGTATGCAATCACGACTCTCAACTCCTACCACCTTGAATCGATTGTCCATGTCAACGACATTGGCGGACACTATCCGCGACGACTTTCCCATTTTGCAAACGCAGATGAGTGGCAAGCCACTGGTCTATTTGGACAACGGAGCAACCACTCAAAAACCGCAGGCGGTCATTGATGCGATCGTCGACTACTACAGTCGGCACAATGCCAACATTCATCGCGGCATGTATGAACTGAGTCAACGTTCCACGGATCTCGTGGAAGCTGCTCGCCAAAAGGTCGCACGTTTCTTGAATGCACCGCACGCTGCCGAGTGTATTTTTGTGCGCGGAACCACCGAAGGCATTAACTTGGTGGCGTCATCATGGGGTAAGACGTTTCTGGGCCCGGATGATGAAATCATTGTCACGGGGATGGAGCACCATTCAAACATTGTACCCTGGCAACTTGCCTGCGAAGCGGCGGGAGCGCGGCTGAAAGTGCTGTACGCGGACGCTGAGGGACACCTCGATCCGGACCAACTCTCCGAGCTGTTGTCGGAACGAACGAAGTTGGTCGCCATTCAACATGTTTCGAATGCCCTGGGCACGATTCACGACGTGGCCGCCATTGCAGAACGCACAAAGCGCGTCGGTGGGCTGGTTTTGGTGGATGGAGCTCAGTGGGTTGGGCACCATCCGACGGACGTCCAACAACTCGGTTGTGACTTCTATGTGTTCAGTGGCCACAAGCTGTTTGGCCCGACGGGCATCGGCGTGTTGTGGGGCCGGCAAGAGATCCTCAGGCAGATGCCACCTTACCAGGGCGGCGGCGATATGATCGAGACCGTTGCCTTCGACAGTTCGACCTACGCGGACATCCCCAATCGATTCGAGGCCGGTACGCCGGACATGGCCGGAGCGGTGGGACTGGGCGCGGCCATCGACTATGTCATCAACATCGGATTTGAACGCATCGATGCTTATGAGACAGAACTGCTGCGGTACGCGACAGATCAACTTCAGTCCGTGCCGGGGCTACGCGTTGTTGGTACCGCAGAGCCCAAAGCCGCCGTGATCAGTTTTGTACTTGAAGCACCCAATATTGCTCCATTGGATATCGCAACCGCACTCAGCCAAGACGGCATTGCCGTCCGTACCGGACATCATTGCTGTATGCCGCTGATGGGCCAGTTGGAAGTGGCGGGTACCTGCCGCGTATCCCTCGCCATGTACAACACGTTTGCCGAAGTGGACTTGTTGGTCAGTAGCCTCCAAGCTTTGGTTGCTGCACGCAGTCAACGTAGCCGCGCAGCCAGTTCGACTGAGCGCGCCGAGCAACCGCTTCAATTCGCGGCCGCCACGGCGGATTCGGTGGCCAGTGCCGCCGACAAATTGAGCGAAGAGTTTTTGGAGTTTGATGACCGCGAAAGCAAGACCGAGCTCTTGATGGAATTGGGCCAACAGCTGCCGGACCATTTCGACGTTTTAAAATCACTGACGTCGCCGGTCCCCGGCTGCATGAGCGAAGTCTACTTGGTGGGCCGGCCGCAGGCTGATCAGGCCGAAAAAGTCGAATTTGCCGCGGATTCCAACGCGGAAATCGTCCGCGGATTGATCGCCGTCTTGCAGCAACTCTACTCTGGCCAGCCCGCCTCGCAAATTGTCGAATTCGATATCGAGTCGTTCTTTCGTCGCATCGGACTGGACCAGTTTGTTTCTACGCAACGGCGCAGCGGGTTAGACGGGATGATTCGTCGCATTCGCTCCTTGGCCGAAACCGTCGCGTCGTGAGAACCAACACCGACCGACAGGTGGCGAACTCGTCATGAGCGCCGCCTCTTAACGCTACCATTATCGCAACGCGGGGCAGATGCGACGATTTATCAGATTGTCGCAACGAGCTATGTTGCTCAGCCTGACATTCGTCGCACGAGTATCGAGACTCAATCGTCGAAGTCACCACTGAAGAGACAGTGCCCAGTCGGTCCAGTTAACGAATGGCACTCCGCTCGATTGACGTAGGGGAAGTGAGTATGCAAGTCAAAAACGCTGACATCAATCCGTTTCAAATCACAGGTGCCAGTGAGATCGGCGCAACTCATTCGGATGCGAGAAACAATCGCGGTGTTTTTCCATTCGCAATCGTCATCATGGGTTACGTAGGTACTGTGCTATCGGGTGCGCTATTTGGATTAATTGCAGGACCCGTTGGATTCGTTGTGGGTGGGATCTTGGCTGGCTTGTTTGGGATTGTGCCGCACGTCCTGGCTGCATTGTGCGCGTACATCTGGCGCAACCCGTCAATAATTTGTCTCGTTGCCTCAGGAGCAGGATCTGTGACCGGAGGAATCTCGATGTTCTGGTTTGGCGGTATTCAGGTCAGTGTGATGGTGATCGTCACCGCCGTGATTGGTGCGATCGGTGGATTTCTCGGAGCTCTATTAGGCGCTTTCTTTTCCGGTGAGCCAGCACGATGGAATCAACTGAAGATGGAGCTGGAGTCTGGCGGTGCAACAGGGTTTCGCCCTGAAGAGGCTTCGGCGGTAGGCACCCGAAGTGATTTTCAGAGATGACGTCAGCAAATGGACGAGCAGATTGACCGGCTTGATCGTTTGCAGATGTAAGCGGAAACGCACGGATTGCCATCTGTGATGTCAAACCTGGTGTGGACTGGTGCAAGGTGTGCTAGCCGCGTTTCGAGGATCTTGTTGCGTTTTCCAGTGTATCAGCATCAATTGGGGCGCGAATGCGAGCTGCAATCGGAAGAGCGTCCGTGTATTCTTTGCCGTAATCCAGATTGAATGCATAGTCGAAGCCTGCTGGGTTGCGGCCTTGGTTGTGTTGAATGAGTGTTTCGATCTTGTCGAGAGCTTTTGCGGTTTGAGCCTCGCTAGACTGCACATATTCGTACTCATCCCAAAGCGACAGAAAATCAGCACGTATGGGATCGGGCAACCCTTCCATGAGCGTTTGAAAATCACCACGTTCTTTGGCTGACTTTGATTCCTTGCCCACCTGAGACGGGGCCGGAATGTCGCCGTCAACCGCTTCGCCAAGATCATGCAAAATGCAGATTTTCAGCAGTCGCAACAGATCGATGTCGGGAAACAGGTCAGCAAACGTAATCGCCAGCAATGTAAGTCGCCATGTATGGTCAGCGACGCTTTCAGTGCGACCATTCGTCGTGTGTCCGCTTCGGAGTGTGTCTTTTAATCGCTCCGCACGCCGGACGAAGTCAAGTCGCGCGTTGATATCGTTGTCATTCATAGAAGACCGATTTTGGCAGCTGGTTGTTGCTTGGGTAGACAACGTCGACGATATGCGCGTCGCCACAGTTGATCAATGACGAATCAGATGAACTCGGTGAACTCGCTCACCGAGCTGTTAGCCAGCTATTGTCGCAAGATAGATCTTGCCGCCAAGGTCTCTGCTCTTGGCAAGTAAGCGCAGGACTGAACCGCCACGAGTCAGCTAACTTGTCGAGCACTTCCATCGATTCCGCGTTGAACAACTTGAATGCCCGTCGGGAATAAGAGAATCCAAGATTGGCTCGATACATGTAGGTATCTGCGTCAAAAATTGCTGACCTGAAATACACGATTGCATCTACCAGCTGTAGTAAGTGCAGGAACATTGCAATACGACCGAGGTCGCAGTGATCATGGACGATGATCTTCACGAAGTTGTCAGCAGATCCGATCTCGACGTAGGCATGGGTGAACAGACGTGCGCGGAAAGGATAGTCCAAGTAGACGCGTTCTAAGTTCTCCTTCGACGCCGAGTGCAGCCAAGAGCAACCAAGGACAAGAGGCCCAAGCAAGTTGGCTCAGGGACGGCGCTGACATTGGTCAGCAGGATGCTATCAACTTGGTTGAACAGAACCGTATTGCCCGATTCGAGCTGCCAGACTAACCCTGCACCTGTCCAACCTGGCGACACTGGATCAATGCCCAATGCCGCAATCTGCTTGACGTCGGCGACTGTGCCACCTGGGAGATTGGCCAGCGAGAATGCACTGTTCCAGATGTTCCCTGACTCCGTAAAGAACAGTGCGTTCGACTCTTGTCGTAGTCCGGTCACATTGGTCGCTGCTTCAGACGCGATCGCGTATTCCGGCAAGCTCAAGCGCGTCACACCGCCAAAAAATCCGCCTCGTGAGTTGTCTAGAGGAAATTGGTCCTGTGCTCCATCATCAATGGAAAAGACAATCTCATACTGACGGTCCGCAGCAAAAACGGAATTGACCGAGATATCGGCGACCCCGGAAACTTTGTAGGAGATAATGTCCGCCCACAAAGTGCTTCCTTGAGTCGCAAGCACCATCCATAGCAAAACAGATAGTCTGCGGTGACTCGTCATTTCTTCCTCGGTGTCAAAGGTGTGGGTAGCTACGATCTCCACCTCATTGTAATTGGTTGCTGCAGAGAACTTGCATTTGAGCGCCTGAATTACTGAGAGTTCTGAGGAGGGTTACTGCGTATCTAGACGAGGTGAAGCAGGGGGCCTTCTTAGTCCATAGCGGTGGTGGATCCAGCGCTACAGCCGTGAGCCGACAGAAGGTTTTCAGCAAGTGGCGGCCGGCCAGCTTGACGAGAAGGTCGCTGAGTTAGGTCCAGCGAGGTGCGACTTCAAGAATCTTGCAGCTGTTGAGCAACGAGGTGATCGCGGCCGCTCTGGGGACGGCAACTTCCGAGCACGGTGGAGAGTGGCTTGCTCTACGACTGAGTCGATCCGTCGTCGGCAGAGGGCACCTCAGTTGTTGTTTCTGCGTCCGCACTGGGAGCTTTCTCGGCTTCCTTTTTTTCGTCCATCTCGATTTCGGTCGGCCCGCCGACAATCTGCTCTCGATCGAGGACGCGTTCGAGGTCCCGTAACATCTGTCCCAACGGCTCGCGTTCAAACTTAAAATCGTCAAACACAAAAGTGCCTGATTGGCCGTCCGCCGTGTAGGATGCTTTGGCAATGCCCTTATCGGCCCAACGCTTCTTATTCAGTTCCCGAACGTCCGCGAAACGCAGTGTCTGCCCCCAACTAGTTGTTAATCCGTCCTCGGTCGCCTCAACCCAAGAGCCACGGCAACGCAAGAACAGCACAACAGCTGGAACACCCACCAACAAATTGATGGCGGCCCAAAAATACTGGCCGGTGATGTCATCATGGATTTCCTCGGCGGTCTTATCCGGCGTCGAGCTGGACCAGCCCTGTTCACTGGCGATCTGCTGCCAACGCTCCAAGCGCTCTTCGGTCTCCAGCTCCCGCAACTCGTCATAAGCTTCGGCTGCCGGGATCTTGCTGGGGTAACCGATAAAGCCGTCGTACGCAAACCAAAGAGCCAAGAACATGCACACGGCAGCCAGTACGCCGTAGCGCATTAGGTAGTTTTTCTGAAAGTTGGCTCGGGTCGTCATGAAGTTCATCTACGGCGGTGAAGCCAAACTGGGTCAAACGGACTGGCAAACAATTCGGTACCGCCGGTGGCAGCCCGTTGCCGACGAGTTCAAATATACCTCTTTTCTGGCCGCGGAGTTCTATCGACTGCTTCTTGCGGATTTCAGCCGAGACTCATATTCCGGACGATTGCGCCATTCGTCAAAGTACGGTCGATAGGCGTCGACCTCCATCCAGAATTGCGGCTCTGGTTCCCCGGGCAACACGGTTCGCTCGGGATAGTCTTGCCCAGCCACACTGGCCTGCAACCCCTCCAGCCAACTGGCCAATTCGGCTTGCATTCGCGTGGCCACTTGAGGATGCGACTGCAGCAGGTTTCGCTTCTCCGCCGGATCTTGCCGCAAGTTGTACAATTCGAACTGTGGATTCCGCTTGCCCACATGCAACAACTTGTAGTCGTTGTCGATCCAAGCGGACTGGTTGAAGCAATTAAACGGAATGGGCTTGGCGCGACGTTCTAGGTCCTTTTCAAACAAGGGCAACAATGATTCGCCATCTTGGGGCGACAGCATACACTCCGGCGGCAGCTGCAAAGCGTCCACCAAGGTCGGAAAGATGTCCATGGTGCACGCGGGCACTGCGGTGATTCTGCCGGCGGTAATTCGCGCGGGCCATTGCACGACACATGGTACTCTCAGACCGCCCTCGTACAGACTGCTCTTGAAACCCCGCAAGCCGCCAACGGTTTCGGGCTGGATTTTGGGAAGACCGCCGTTGTCACTGCAGAACCACAGCACCGTATTTTCCGTGATGTTCAGCTCGCCGAGTCGCGTTTGCAGTCGGCCGATGCTACGGTCCATGGCAACCAGTTCGCCGTAATGGTGCTTCGAATCCTTGTACAGTTCTGCGAATGGCTCCAAATCACTTGGGTCCGCCCGGAACGGACTGTGAGGCGTTCCAAACCAGATCACGGTCAAAGAAGGTTGCTGGTTCCGCACACAGTCGGTGATGAACTTGAGCGCCTCTTCAACGACAATCTCCGATGAGTCGCCACGATATTCTTCAAACGTACCCCGTCTACCCAGGATCGGATCCCGGTCAAAGAAGTTGGTTACCGACAGCCACTCCTCAAATCCAAAAACTCCTGGATGATGCGAGTCATCAGATAACACCGGCACGCCTGGCCCGCGCAATCCGTTGAGATGCCACTTGCCAAAGTGACCCGTTCGATATCCCGCCTCGCGTAGTGCGACCGATAGCGTCTTCTCTTGGCGTCTAAGCGCATAACCATGCGATTGAACGCCAGTGCGATTGTTCGAACGGCCCGTCAGGACACTTGCTCGAGTCGGTGAGCAGACCGGGGCACCCGCATAAAAGCGATCGAAGCGCAAGCCTGACGCTGCCAGGTGATCCAAGTTCGGCGTCTTCAACAGCGGGTGATGGTTATAACTGGTTTCACCCCATCCTTGATCATCGGCCATCACCAAAATCACATGCGGACGTTCGGCTGCCTCCAACCATCCAACCCAACTGAGGACAACCGCCAGCAGCATCCCCAAACGCAAAATCGCATGGCGAAACACTCGCCTGCACAGGCCACAGGAGATCTGTTTTGACGTTGCCAGCCTGCCCAGCAGGTCGCTTGCCAACGATGAAGACTGGTCGTCACGCAAATGTGCAGGCATGAATTGCATCCGGGCCGAGGAAGGAAACTGAACTAGGTAGGCCTAGAATACCATGCGGCTGCGAATTGCGCACCGCTCAGCTTCCGTAGATGAACTGTGGCATCCGTTGCGGCTGTATGGCAGAATAGCGCCCAGCCATTACTTCCGCCGATGGTCGATTGGCTCCCACGTCCCACCGCCCAGCAAATCTGCTGGGGAGAACCTTCGTCACTCGCTCATCCCACTTGATCGTTGCGCTCGAAAGTGGGGCGGCCTCGCGAACTCGCACAGTGCGCCTCACCGGCGGCAGCGGTCGTTGGCAAGTCAGGACTATGATGCAATCCACAAGCAAATCTGTTCGCCAGTTCCTTTTCGTGTGGGCATGCCTGGCAATCCAATTGGGCATCACCAGTGTTTGGCCACGCGGCTGCCCGGCTGCGGATCGGCCGAACATCGTGATGATTTTCACCGATGATCAGGGTTGGCACGATGTGGGCTGTTACGGCAGTGAGATTCCGACCCCGAATATCGACGCCCTAAGCGAGAGGGGCATGAAGTTTACGCAGTTTTATGCTGCCAGCAGTATCTGCACACCCAGCCGATACGGTTTGCTGACGGGGCGATTTCCAACGCGCTCTCACGACCAGTTATTGAGCGCGCTTATGTTTCTCTCTCCGGACGACGCCCAGCGTGGAATACGCACCCATGAACCGACCTACGTCGAACATTTGGCCAGGGCAGGGTACACGACCGCGTTGGTTGGCAAATGGCATTTGGGCCACGGCGGCGAGCAATTTTGGCCCACCAATCATGGCTTTGAGTCGTTCTTTGGGCACACAGGCGGTTGCGTCGACTTCTTTAGCCTGCACTACGGTACGCACCCAGATTGGTATCGCGGTCGGGAACTGGTTTCGCCGGGCACCTACGCCACGCAGGCGATTACGGACGAAGCCCTCGACTTCTTGCAGCGACAGTCTTCAGCGCGTGAGCCGTTCTATTTGCACGTCGCCTACAACGCGCCGCATTTCGGGAAAGCAGGCAACATGCAAACGGGTGAGATTACCAACACGATGCAGCCGCAGCCTAGCGACCTCGAATTGGTGCCCAAGTCCATTGACAATCCACTGCGGCGCGCGTTTGCCGCCAAGGTGATGGGCATGGACCGCGGCATCGGCCAAATCATGGCGTCTCTGGAACAGTTGGATTTGGCGGGAAACACGTGCGTGATCTTTATGACCGATCATGGTGGCGACCCCAAATACGGTGGCAGCAATCATCCGCTGCGCGGCGGCAAAGCGACCTTGTTCGAAGGCGGATTGCGGGTGCCTTGTATTGTTCGTTGGCCTCAGCGGATCCAGCCTGGTGCCGTTTGTGACCGAATCACCTGTGCGATCGATGTGTTTCCAACAGTATGTGAGTTGGCCGGCGCGGCAGATACTCCCAAAACTGACGGATTCAGTTGGCGATCGCTGTGGACGCAGTCTGAGCACACGCAGGCAGGCGCCGTGTCGCCCACGGCCGATTCGGGCCTTTGGAATGCGCGGGTACTGTTGTGGAGAACGGGAACGCACCAGGAGCTGTCTCGAAAGAGTTGGACTGCGATCCGCCGGCAGCAATACAAAATTGTCCGGCCTCCTGAGGGAGCACCTTTATTGTTTGACCTGAGCCAGGATCCTCGAGAAACCACGGACCTGGCGGCACAGAAACCTGAACTAGTACGAGAACTGTTGGACCTTTCGCAGAACATGCTTCGCCAACATCGACCCACGCCTTCGTCATCGAACAAGGCTGTCAATCCATGAGTGGCGGCGCAATTGAAATCTTGTACAGGTCAACTGCCTAGACGGCTGGCAATGGTTAGTCACGTTCCATCTACCCAATAGAGATCCGTCCTGTGAAGTCATCTGCCTTACGCGAAATCAGCATTGAGCACCAACAACAACATGGGACCACTACGTTTCCGTTGGCATTCGCGGGCCAGGGTAGGGAAGCGGCGGACGAAGTCTTGGCGTGGCTGGCTGCGAATCGTCAACAAGTGTTGGAGTTGGCATCGCTTCATGGGGCAATTTTGTTCCGCGATGGTGGCTTCGAGGAAGCGTCGGATTTCGATGGCTTCGTGTCGGCGCTGCAGCTCGACAATTTCTCTTACCGTGATTCGCTTTCGAACGCGGTGCGCGTCAATTTCACAGAACGCGTCTTCTCTGCTAATGAAGCTCCGTCCGACGTCAAGATTTACCTGCACCATGAATTGGCTCAGACTCCCCGTTTTCCAACGTACATCGCCTTCTTCTGTGAAGTGAGTCCGGCAGAAGGTGGGGCAACGCCGCTGTGCCGTTCTGACGTCTTGTACGACCGCCTGCTGGCCGAACAGCCCGAGTTCATCGCGAGTCTACGCAACTACGGACTGAAGTACTCCAATGTGATGCCCGGCGTCGATGATCCGGAGTCCGGCATGGGCCGTAGTTGGCAAAGCACTTTGGGTGTGGAAACACGGTCTGAGGCCGAGCAAAGGCTGCAGCAAATGGGCTACTCGTGGGAGTGGAGCTCGCAACAGGAGCTTCGAGCGACCACACCCGTCTTGCCGGCGATTCGCGAGGTCGCACCCGGAAAGTTTACCCTATTCAACCAACTCATCGCGGCTTACAGCGGCTGGAGTGATCCGCGCAATGATCCGTCGAACGCAATTCGCCTGGGCAATGAACAACCGTTAAGTTCAGAAGGGGTGTCGCAGATGATTGCTCTAGCTGATGAACTGACGTTCGACATGCCGTGGCAAACCGGCGACGTCGCACTGCTGGATAACACCCTAGTCATGCACGGCCGTCGACCATTTCGTGGTCGTCGCAAGGTGCTGGCGTCGCTCGGGAACCCTCAGTCACACGCCTTTGCATAGAGCTGGCTTCTCTGCTGGCGAGCCGTTTACAAAAACGAATGCTATGTCCAAATCATCCAACACAGCTGAGCGCTGGTACACGGGCATCGACCGTTACCAGTGGTTAGTGCTGATCATTGCCTCTGCCGGTTGGGTGTTCGACGTCTATGAAAGTCAGATATTCAATCTGACTCGCAATTCCTTGTTGAATGAGTTGCTTGAGAACGACGAGGCGCGGGTCACTCTGTGGGGCGACTGGATGCTGGCAGTCTTCCTGGCGGGCGGTACGACCGGTGGCCTGCTCTTCGGTTCGCTGGCGGACCGCTACGGTCGTGGTCCGATCATGATTGTGACCATCTTGGTGTATTCGTTGTTTTCGGGACTGACCTACTTCGTGGGGGACATCTACCAACTGGTGGTCCTGCGTTTCTTGGTCTCGGTGGGAATTGGCGGCGAGTGGGCGGTGGCCGCGGCGCTGGTTGCCGAAGTGTTTCCCGCGAAGGCCCGCTCCCAAGCGTCAGCTATCTTCCATGGCTCCAGCGTACTGGGCACCTGGTTGGCAGCTGTGGCGGCAATCGCCGTCGGAGAACAGTGGCGCTACGCTTACGTGTTGGGAGTGCTGCCAGCGATTTTGGTGCTCTGGGTTCGCACGACGGTCAAGGAACCGGATCAATGGGTGCAAACACGCCGGCAGAGCCGCCCCATGGGCAGCTTCTCGGAGCTGTTGCTCAATCCACAGTGGAATCGGCGCGCCATTCTTGGGCTACTGTTGGCTGCAGTTGGGCTGGGCACCTTCTGGAGTGTGACCATTGCCGGCAAGGACATTGTGAGTCAGTTTTTGTTGGATCGTGGGAGCAGTGAATCGGCGGCGGAGCAGAGTTCCAAATTCGCTTACGGCATCATCCAGGCCACCGGCGGTGGTCTGGGCCTACTCATGTTCGGTCCGCTGGCCGCCAGATTAGGCAGACGCCCCGCCTTCGTTTGGTTTCACCTGTGCGGCCTAGCCATCGTTCCGGTGGTCTGCTTTGTTCCGAACACTTACGGCCTATTGCTGTGTCTGCTCCCCGTCTACGGATTTTTCACCATGGGCATGCACTCGGGATATGCCATCTACTTTCCCGAGTTATTCCCTACGCATCTGAGAGCTACCGGAACAAGCTTTTGTTTCAACGGTGGACGCCTGGCCGCGGTACCGATTCTGATCTTGTCTGGCTACATCAAGCAGCTAGACGGGCTGGATTTGCGGTACGCCATTTGTGGATTGGCCCTGCTGTATTTGGCAGGCATCGCAATCATCCGGTTCTTGCCGGAGACGCACCAGCAAGAACTGCCCGCCTAAGAGGGCGTCTTCAGCAGGGCGGGTTGACTATTGAGTGTTGGCGTTCGGGATGGACGGTAGTCCCAGCGAGTTCATGGTCGTGGGCAAGCTCTCGAGCGGATCGGTCGAGACGGGCACTCCGATGGCAGGATAACTCGATGGCACATCCGCGCTCGCCTCGGTTGGCAGTGGAATCTCGTCCGCAGGTGCCACGTCAATCGGCGGTTCGTCGACCGGCAACTCGTCAATGATCCGAATATCGTCCCGCATCAGCGTTTCACCCTGTGGCACTCCGTACTCGAGAATCGCCTGGCCTAGCACGCCTCCCACGGTATCGGGTCGAATCGGTCCGGGATCAAT
>JANQOL010000102.1 GCA_028289675.1 Pirellulaceae bacterium | reverse complement strand
GGTGGTCCTTCCGTCTGATAGGTGTCGTTTCGCAAAAACATTTCCTAGCAGCTCAAGGACCACCTTTCAAATTTGTGCGCAAGATTTAAGACGTTACCCTTCGGTGGGAATGACCGAAGCAATTTAATGCTCTATTGCGGCAGCTGAAGACGAATGACGACCGGACCGAACCATTTGCAGTCGACAATTCACGCGTCGCGATCGGTTGGTTTGCGAGTGAAGTGCTTCACTTGCTGGAGTCCAGGCTTTAGCCGTTTTTCGGTAGAGCTCGAACGGCTGAAGCCTGAACTAAGACCGGCGAATCGACGGCTAAAGCCTGGACTCCAGCAGTTGCAACATTACCTGTTTAGCTTGCTCCGAACCTCGCCGCCCGGGTAAGAACCTTCATTTGCTGAGTTGGCGGTATTGCTGCCAGTGTTTCGTCACGAACGCTGTATCGACCAGCTCGGATGTCACCAAATAGCGATACCGCGATACGTATTTTTGTCCGGGCTCGATGGTGAATTTACCGGCCACTGAGGGCGCGAAACAGAAATAGGGTTTGTCGGGATGTAGCCGCACGGGTTGCGGGGCGCGAAAGTTAGTGGGGCTGCTAAACACAGTCAACGACACATCCTGGCCATCGATTTCGCCGCTCATCGCCACCCAGTTAGGTCGGGTGTGGTTTCCGGTTTGACGATCTTTACCGTCGCTGGTCAGGAATCGCAAATCACCCGGTTCAACGCGTTGATCCTTCGGCTGCTTGAGCCACTGTGCATTGGCCCGAAGTGCCATTCCACCGTAGTGATACTCTTCGAGCACCAGCGGCTTGTCCGACGCACATACCTGCTCGCTTTCTATGTCAAAAAGAAAATGGTCAGCCGGTGTGAGGTAGACAGTCACCGTCCAGATTTCGTGAAGGGCATCCACCTGTTCGCCGCCCATGCCGACGGTAAACGCATGCTTGGCACTGAAGGAAACCTGCTGCTCGTTTCGGCTGACGTTCACGATCTCTCGAAACTCGACACCGGCCAGCTGCTGCGCTTGATTCCAAAAGTCGACCTTTTTTCCGTCAAACGTCGATTTTGTCCAGGCAAAGAACAACGCGTGCTGATGCGCATGATCCAGCGGATAGTCTCCGGTGATTTCTTGGCCCGTCGGAGAAAACACCGGGTGGATGTAGCCACTGCGACTGAAGTGTTTTTCGATGCCATCCGGCACTGGTCTGGCCGCCTTGACGTATTCGAGAACCGGATGGCCGCGCAATGTGATACGTATGGTGTCGTCGGACTCCATCAATTCCAGCTCAGCGGCGCGAACGGCCAGTGATCCGCCCCAGACTAGACAACTCAGCAGAACTAAGGTTGTTCGTAGTAGCTTCATACCAGTCGGCCTTTTATCAATGTCTGAACTGCAAGTACCCTGTCTAGACGGCGCCACCTTTTCCTACGAGCCGGCAAGTATCAACACAACGTGCAGGCAAGTGAGTTGCGCAGTAGCTTACTCGCTTACACGTCGGGTTGGGAAAAAGACTCGCTCCGGCTTGTAAAAGAACTCGTTCGGGCTGGCAACACGACTCGTTCTTTTTAGGTAAAAGACGTTCGTGTTGGCAAAAGAACTCGAAGGTGGCGCTGTCCAACTATTCTTTATACTGGAACTGTTGGGCGCGGGGACTCTCGCGCTCGACGGTCCTCAAGATTGGCACTAATGGAACTCACCGCTCGCAACCCGGAACGTGGAACATGAAAAGCTTCATTGTCATTGCGGTCGCTCTTTGCCAACTGGTGATTTGTAGCTCGGCGGAAGCTCAGTTCAGCGAGGCTCAACTGGGTCGGTGGCTGAAGCGATTTCCGCAGGCGGACACGAATCAAGACGGAGTCTTAACGGCTGCCGAAGCTCAGGCCTACCGCCAGAAAATGCGTTCTGCGGACGGCAAGAGCGGTGACGTACGCAAGACCTTTGAGGTTGATCCCGGCTGGCGCAAAGACCGTTTTCCAGCGCATGCGGTATGCTACCTGGCGCCGGATGAAATCGCGGCCGTGTACGCCCGCCAGCAGCGCGGACAAGAACCCGTGGTCCGCTACGCCAAGCCGTCGGACGGTGCGCTGCGCATCGTGGGTACCGGACACAGCTTTATGGCCCCCGGCTACAAGACTTTGCCGGCGATCGCCGCTGCAGCCGGCTTCAAGCAGCCCCCTTTGCTGACGCATACCGGCGGAGGCATGACCGGCAGCGCACGCTACAAATGGGAACAGGAAAACGGCATTTTTCAGTTTGATGGGAACCCCACACCAAAGCTGCTGGCATCGATCGCGAACAGCAACTGGGACGCCATGCTGTGGGGACCCTACTTCAACGATCGCCCGGAGTACTACTCTTGCTGGATCGACTTCTGCCTGAAGTACCAGCCCGACATGAAGTTCTACTTGTCGGACGCGTGGCCCCAACTGGATCAGCTGGACCAAATTCCCACGTCTGAAGCAGCGCTGACACCCAAAATGTTCGAGCAGCTGGGGCAGGAGAAGTTCGACATCTATGGCAACATCGTCAACCAACTGAACGAAAAGTACGATGGCAGGATCTTCGTGATGCCAACTTGCGAGGCCATGGTGCTGTGCGTGAAGTACCTGGATCAAGGTAAACTACCTGGCATCGAAGGCATACACCGAACCGTTGGCGAGCAGGAGCGCTCATTG
>JANQOL010000808.1 GCA_028289675.1 Pirellulaceae bacterium | reverse complement strand
TTGATTTGGCTTCAGAGGATTGCCGGCCATATCGCGGATGGCACCGATCTGATTCGCGCCCGTTCCCGAAATCCCCAAAGCGCCATCGATAATCAACTGGCTGCCAAACTGAGTCAGGGTCACGCCCGAGAGGTTTTGCGCCTCGACCACCTGCCGTATCAAGTTCGCTGACTCGGTGGCGGAAACACCGGAACCGACGGGCAGCACGATGGGCACTGCCGCTGGCTGTCCAGGAATACCGGTTTGCGTCAGCGTGGTATCGGTCAGATCGAGACGCGTGTTCGCGTCGCCACCTAGCCGAACCAGGCCGTCGCCGTCGTACACAGGACTCAAGCCCAGTGCGGCGCCGTCGATGGCGGCCACCAAAGCGGCTCCCACCTGATCGGCCGAAGCGCCAGCGGCAAATTGCACGGGCACATTGCCAGCCGAGACCGTTCCATTGGTGTCGATTTCGAAGCTAACCGGATCGCCGCTACGATCGATGGTAAAGGTCTGACCATCGACCAGGCCGGCTGGCCGCGACTGCTCCAGCGGAATCTGCAATCCAAACACGGTTTGCACGCCAGGTCGCCCGCTCAGATCCAAACCACTGTTGCCAGCGTCAAACTGCAGTAGGCGAGAGCCTTGGATCTGCAAGTTACCGGGGCTGATTTCCGTGATGTCAGCTGTTAAGCCCGCGTTCTCAATGGCCGCTTGAATGGCGCGTCCCGCACTTTCAATCGTCGGGAACTGGCCAAGGCTGACAGGCACGTTGGCCGCGTCCGTTAGACCATTGTTATCCAATTCGAACGTAATGCGTCGCACTCCGTCGTCGATCGTGAACAGTCCGCCATCACTCAAGTCCGGATCCAAACCGTTGGCACTTGGAATGGATAGTTGATACCCCAAATCGATCTCAAAGATCGTTTGGCTACCCGTCGCGTCGATGATGGTGAATTGATCACCATCGTCGTAGCTCGAGCTGGGCTGGGCCACGATGGCCGATTCGCCCGAGTTGACGAAACGAATCGTGTACACACTCTCGGACTGCCAAATACCCGCCAGCGGAGTCAAGCGAATCACGCCGTTGGTCGAATCGTAGCCGAAGCGATAGTCAACGCCTTCGACCAGTGGTTGATTGTTGCGGAACACCAACACGGAGGCCGAACTGACCGTCCGATCATCCACGCCCGTTCCCTTGCTGGGATCACTGGGCTCCAGACCATCGAGGATCTGCAGATCGAAACGATTCAACGTAATGCTCGTCAACTCGACGATGGACTGCTCGGAGTTCTTGTCCAAGCCATCAATGTCATTGTCGATTGGGTCCTTCAAGACAACTGAGGGACCAACGAAGTCGGCCCGATCCTGAGCACCACGATCCTTAAAGATGTTTTCACCGAGACCGGAAGGTGTCTCGATGGCCGGATCATCTACGCGCAGCTGTCCGTTGATATCAAACTGTGGAGACAGGATCGGTGAAGCCGCGATTCCCAAAGGCCGCTTCACAGCCACGATGGATGGTCGATCCTCGAGCGAGTCGATGGAGCTGTCGATCAACGGCGAGCCGGGAGCCGGATACAAGTTGCCGGTTCCTGGACTGACAAACAACGGCACGTTGTCGTCGACCACCGTGGGGAATTGTCCCAGCGAAGCACTACCCGTTACATCGGCGGTGTTGCCCTGGAAAATGGTCCCGCCCACAACTGTTGAACTGCTGGAAGCGTCTATCTGCAATCCGGCGGTCGAGTTGGTAATCACGTTGTTCAGCAACGTGGCGGTGGCGTTGTTCTCTACCACAATACCTTGACCGCTGGGGAAGGCGCTGTCGGCGGGCACCGACGAGATGGCCCCCACGGCGTCGATATCGGCTCCGACTGAATCGCCGTCTTGGGCACCTTGGTTGGCGATGTCCGTCAGGCGGACAAAGGCTACGCGTGAATTCAGACCAAAGCCGAACGCATCGATGTCAATCGTTGGCGAAGCAGCGGACGCTCGACCTACGGCCCGGAAAGTCGTGCCATCAACGCTCAGCTCGACCAATACCTCTTCGGAATCTCCAACTTCGAAGACCATCAGGTCGGGATTTCCGTCACCAGAACCGGTGAGGAAGTTGTTGGTGAATTCAAGCACGATTTCACCGCCACGTCCCAAGCTGACCACGCCTTCATCAGCCGCTGGTTCACCGCTGCCAGAGAAATTGGGCACACCCAATGCCTCAGCCGGCACGTCCAATCCGGCGGCCGGATTCGGACCACCGCTGGCAAACGGAGTGTACGAGGCCACATTGTCGGCAAAGGCCAAGTTGCCCAAATCAAAGACTTGACCACCCTCGATCGAAGGCGTCAGGTCGGAGATGGATGTGATCGAACCACCCACAATCGTATTGTTCACCAACCGCACAAACGGAACCGCGGCGGTCGGCACACCAACGGTCTGCGGGTCGCCATTGATGCTGATACCGCCGGAGTTGTTGAACAGGAACTCGCTGTTCATGATCACGGCACCAGGCGCCAATCGATCGGCGTTGACGGTCACGGTATTGCGAGGTGATCCGGGTACGGTGGCATTGGTCAGCGGATCCCGTGGAGCAGATTCCACGGTCGCTCCAAAAGTGTTCGAATTCGACACACGAACCGCATTGACCACGATTTGTCCTTGCGGCCGTTCGCGGTTGGAACCATTCGTACGGTTACTAACCAGCTTTAGACCAACCGAACTGGGGATCTCCACAGACGCCTGCCCGATGAGCACGACGGTATCGCTGGTCGAACCCACGCGGTCGGTATTAAGCAGATTCGCCGAGATTTCCAATTCAGCTTGGATGGCCGAGGAATTGATAATGTCTCGGAAGCGACCAGCGATGATTTCTGCGCTTTCGGACGTGATGGCACCGTTCGCCGGATTGATGACTCCGGTGCTGAAAGGTAGTGCGATATTGCCAGCCTGGACTGGTTGGCCATCGTTCACGTCGTCCATTTCGAAGGTCAACACCCGCGTACCGTCACTGACGGTAAACGTGTCGCCAGCGACCATGGAAGCAGCCGCGTTGAATTGAATCGACAGACCTTGTGCCGTTCGAGCCTGACTGGAAACGGACTCGCGAATGTCCAACGTGACTGGGAAGCCAGGCAACAATGGAACACCGTAGTCGTCGCCGCCACGGATCTCAAACTGATACGGTCCAATCAGAACTTCCGGATTCACCTGATCGGGATTGGCGAGTGCCTTTTGCGGATCCTCGACAAAAGTGGTGTCGGTGCTCGTCGCCCGCAATACCATCTCGCCTCGACCGGCCACACCGATGATGAAGTCGTCTAGGAAAACGCCGTCGAAGGCATTGGCCTGGGCTCCCAGTGTTCCCGGATTGGCATTGTTGGTTGTGCCATCAAAGTTCGTGCCGGTGTCAAACGCGCTGAATGCGTCGCCGACAAAGTTGGTGGTGGCACCGAACGGACCGGGATCCAGATCCGTCAAGCTGGGCGTGCGAAGCCCAGTGATGAAATCGAAGCTTGAGTAGTTCACCAACCCGGTGACATCAACGACGTCATCAAAGACCGGATAAGCCTCGTTCACTCCGCCGGCAAAGAAGTTAGCCAGACTGTCTTGCAGAGCTACGGCGACCTCCTCGGCCGTCATATCCACAGTCACGTAGACCGGTTCGCCAGTCGAACCCAGCGCGCCTTGCAAGGTCAGTGGCGAGCCAACCGGCAAGCTCACAGTTCGAGCACCGTTCAACTGCAGGCGATTGCCATCCACAACCGGAGCCAACAGCCGCTGCACATCGATGATCAAGTTGTAACCACCCGTACTGCCAGTACTCGCTGTGCCTTCTACGGAAGGATTGTAGGTTTCATTGCCGGCACCGCTGACACCGATGTAGTACGTGCCCGAGTTTTGGACAGTGAATGTCAGCTGGCTATCGGTGGAGCCGATGCGATTATCGTTCTCGACGGGTTGTCCGAAGGCATCCAGCAGCACCCGGCCCTCGGAATCGAACACTCTCAGGAAGCTATCCAAGCCGCTACCGATGCTGGCCGCTTCGATGTCCACAGTTACCTGGGCACCGCGGTCCACATCGATACGGACCAGATCCACGTCTTCACCCAGGTCCGATAGTGACACGTTGTCACCAATCTCACCGGAGCCAATGACCCGCACAGAATCGCCTGTGATGCCGGAATCTTCAGCGAACGACAAACTATCATTGCTCTCGGTGTCGTACATCAGCCCCGCCACCGTCGGCTTGCTGGCCGTCGAAGACTGGATGGCCGCTAGCAAGGTCGCCGCGATGGTGTCGGCCCCCTGACCGGCCGCGAAGTTGACAGCCACATCGGG